>NZ_QAJD01000143.1:16630-30086 GCF_003061465.1 Aeromonas sp. HMWF017 | reverse complement strand
GCTGGAGCGTTACGGGAGGGGGGTGAATATCAAAGTGTGTTTGCATGAGGCGCTGGGGCACCCCATGCAACACGTAATTGGGACATAGCTAAAACAAAAAGCCCGCCGGTTCGCACCGGCGGGCTTTTTTATCGACTCAAGGGGTATCAGTCTTTCTTGGCCAGCAGGAACTGCACCAGCTTGTTGAACTGCTCTTGAGAGGTGATGGATTCAATCTTCACCATGTACTTGCCGTTCACCAGGAAGGCCGGTACACCGCGAATGTTGTAGCTCTCGGTGTTGCGATCGAACTGGGAGACCATACCGGAGACGGCAAAGCTGTCGACGGCACCGTCGAACTCTTCAGCCGGTACGCCGTTATCCACGAAGATCTTCTTCACATCGTCACGGCTCATCGGCGGCTGACGCTGGGTGTGGATCTTGGTGAAGATGGCCGGGGTCAGCTTGGCTTCGGCGTTGAGCAGGCTGGCAACGGCGTAGGCACGCTGCATCTCGGGGCCCATCTCGCGGCCGAGGAAAGCAACCGGGTTCTTCTTGAGGGGCACACCCTCTGGCAACCCGGCCTTCAACTGTTCAACGATCGGTTCGAAGGTAGCGCAGTGCGGGCAGTAGTAGGAGAAAAACTCCATCACTTCCGGCTGGGCACTGCCAGTCTGTTTGACCACATCGTAGTTGACGCCTTCCTTGAACTCGGGGGCGGCGTGAACCATGGGGATCATCAGCATGGCAGCAAGGAAAAATAGAACTTTTTTCATGATGTTTCCTGTTAAGGGATCACTGTGAGGCACGCCCGGCGAACCGAAGCAGTGCCAAGCCTATTGTTTCGCCATGCTGACGTCAATGGTCAGGGCCGGAGATCGAGTCCCCCTTGCCGCGCAAGATCCCTTCTATTTCACCAGTTTGGCATCAGGCTCAACGGTGGCGCCTTGAGCGCCTCCAGCTGATCGTGCAGGGTCGCAATCTGTTGACGCCAGTAGTGATCGGTATTGAACCAGGGGAAGTGACGGGGGAAGGCGGGATCTTCCCAGCGCCGCGCCAGCCACGCCATGTAGTGAACGATGCGCATCGCCCGCAGCGGCTCGATCAACGCCAGCTCCCGAGAGTCGAACTCCATAAACTCCTCGTAGCCCGCCAGCAGGGTGTCGAGCTGGATCTGCTGCTCGTGGCGCTCGCCGCTGAGCATCATCCAGAGATCCTGAATCGCGGGGCCGGTACGGCAATCATCGAGGTCGACAAACATGGGGCCATCGCGCCAGAGGATGTTGCCCGGATGGCAGTCGCCATGCAGGGAGATCTGCGCCACATCCAGGGCCATGGCGTCGCTGACATGCTTGATCAGCTCGTCCAGCACCCCGAAGAATTGCTTCGCCAGCCCGCTTGGCAGCCATTCGCCAGACGCCAGCAGCTGACGCGGTTCGTGCAGCATGCTCTCCACATCGAGCCGCACCCGATGATGAAACGGCTTGCTGGCGCCGATCTGATGAATGCGACCGAGGAAACGCCCCACCCACTCCAGTTGATCGAGATTATCCACTTCGAACTGGCGGCCACCGACGCTCTGCCAGATGGCAAAGGGGTAGCCCTCGTGCTCCAGCAGGGTCTCGCCCGCGAAGTCGAGCGGCGCGGCGACCGGGATCTCCGCCTCTGCAAGACGGGTGGCAAACTCATGCTCCTCGAGGATCTGGGCCCGGCTCCAGCGGCCGGGACGGTAGAACTTCACCACATAGCGGCGACGATCCTCATCCTGAAACTGGTAGACCCGGTTTTCGTAACTGTTGAGCTCGATAAGGCCGGAGTCCAGCCGCAGGCCACTGAGATCGAGCGCATCCATGATGAGGTCGGGATTGAGGTCGGAATAGTTGAAACGCATGTCATCCACCATAAAGAAAGGGGCGCCGTTGCGCCCCATTCTATCACCACTGCCCGCCATTGCCGTGCTCGCTGGTGACCGGACAGGTGTCACGCCCCGCCCGCAGCCACACACAGTTACAACCGGCTGATAAACTTGCTGCCCTGGCGCAGGTTGCCCTTGCTGTCATCGGGCGCAGCCCCCTCCCGTTTCAGCACGAACTGGATATCCAGCGCCGGCCGTTTCAGGTTGTAGGGATCGACCGCCAGGCTGACCGGCAGGGTGTAGATCTCGCCCGCCTTCAGGGTCACTTCACGGGGGCCGAACCACTGATACTCGGGCAAGCCCTCCACATCCAGCTGGTAGGTCTGGGACTGCAGGGTCTTGTTGAGGATCTTGAGGGTGTAGGTGTTCTCGATAAGCCCCTCGCTATTTTCGCGGAACAGCTGGTTGCGATCCCGCAGGATATCGAGCCCCATCGGCATGATGGACATGGCGTTGTAGACAAAGACCCCCAGCATCACTGCCATCACCAAGCCGTAACCTATCAGCTTGGGCCGCGCCACATGGGTGGAGTCGTTAGCCAGCTTGTGCTCTGTGGTGTAACTGATGAGCCCTTTCGGGTAGCCCATCCGCTCCATGGTCTGGTCGCAGGCATCGACGCAGGCGCCGCAGTTGATGCACTCGTACTGCAGGCCATCGCGGATATCGATACCGGTCGGGCAGACCTGCACGCAGAGATCGCAGTCGATACAGTCACCCAACCCCATCGCCTTGGGATCCGCCTTGCGGGAGCGGGCGCCACGGGTCTCGCCACGCTTGGTGTCATAACCGACGATAAAGGTGTCCTTGTCGAACATGGCGGACTGGAAGCGGGCATAGGGGCACATGTGGATACACATGATGGCACGCATCCAGCCAGCGTTACCGTAGGTAATGATGGTGAAGAAGATCACCCAGAACAGCACCCATCCGCTGGCCTGCAGGGTGAAGAGGTCCGGCACCAGTTCAGTCACATCCTGGAAGTAGGCGACGAAGGTCAGGCCGGTCACCAGCGAGATCGCCAGCCAGGCCAGATGCTTGCCCCCCTTGCGAGCCAGCTTCTCGCCGCTCCAGGGCGCCTCGTCCAGCTTGCGCCGCTTGTTGGCGGGCCCTTCCAGCTTCTCTTCAAACCAGATGAACATGAAGGTCCAGACTGTCTGCGGGCAGAGATAGCCACACCAGACCCGGCCGAGGAAAGTGGTAATAAAGAAGAGTCCGAAGGCGGCGATCATGAAGAGCCAGGCGAGCAGGGTCAGATCCTGCGGCCAGATGGTGGCGCCAAAGATATGGAACTGCTGGTGACCGAGGTCGAACAGCACCGCCTGTCGCCCGTCGTAACGCAGCCAGGGCAGCAGCACGAACAGCGCCACAAAGAACCAGCCCATGGCCTTGCGCATCCGCTGCCAATACCCTTTCTGGGCCCGCACATAGATGCGATTGCCCGGGTTGAATCTGTCGTCGCTGGCTTTGAACGTATTGGGGTTGAAGGTCCCGGTTACGCCCTTGTCGGTGACGTCCTTGATATCGATTTTATCGTGGTCGGCCATTGCAAGACATCGCTCCCTTATTTGTTATGGAGCGGATTATATCTTAACCAGCATGCTAATTGTGTGGATTAGATGTATCTAATATTGGGGTTGGATCGCAATTTTCGGCAACAAAAAAGCGCATCACCCCAAGGTGATGCGCTTCCAACAAAGATTCACTTGATTCCGCGTGCCTTGAGCAGTGCCTCTTTGAAATCGGGCACATGATCCTTGGCCAGACCGGGGATCATCGCCTGCTTGTCGGATTCCCGCATCTTGAGGTGATAGATCAGCATGTCGTCGGTCAGCTCGGACAGAGGCCCTTCAAATCCCGCTTCTTGGGCCAGTTTGGCAACAAACTGCACCAGGCTGAGATCCTGTTCCTTGATCCAGGCAGGCTGCAACAACTCCAGCAGCTCTTCGATACGATGACATTGCATAGACAACCTCTTTAATCTGTCACGTTAAATTCAGGCAACCTTACCCATCAAGGCTACTTCGATTCGATCCCGCCCATTATGCTTGGCCTGATAGAGTGCCGCATCCGCTTTTTGGATCAAATCGGCGATTTTCATGCTGTTGTCCGGTATCAGTGTCGCAACACCAAAACTACATGTGACCCGACCGGAGACCAGCGATTTCTGGTGCGGGATGGCCAGCTCCTTGAGCGCCTGCCGCACATTGTCGGCCACCTGCAGTGCCCCCTGCATGCCGGTGCAGGGCAGCAGCAAGGCGAACTCTTCGCCCCCGTAACGGGCCGCCAGATCGTCCTCGCGCCGCTCCACCTCGGCCAGCAGCCCCGCCACCTGTTGCAGGCAGTCATCCCCCAGCTGATGGCCGTAGAGATCGTTGAACTGCTTGAAGTAATCCACATCCACCAGCACCAGCGACAACGGCGCCCGGGCGCGATGGCAGCGCCGCCAGGCCCGCTCCAGAGAGTCGTCGAGATGGGCGCGGTTGGCGATGCCGGTCAGGCCGTCGAGGCGAGAGGTGAGGCGCAAATGCTCGGAGACAGCCTTCAGTTCGGCCACCAGCTCGGCGTTGGAGAAACGGTGGTGGAGCGAGGCGATCTGATCCCGCCGCATCCGGCGCAACAGGGTCGGCAGAAAGACAAACAGATAGCCCGCCAGCATGCAGGAGACGATCCGCTCCTGCTCGTTGCCATTGCCCAGCTCGAACAGCATCGCCATGCCCAGCGGCAGGGCGGAACCATAGAGGGTACGGCGGCTGCCAAACAGCATGATGGCGCTACCGGTAAGAATGAGGCTGGAGAGCATCATCATGGCGGCCCGGTAGGTATCGGGCAACTTGTCCATGTAGAGCAGCACCCCGAGGGCCCAGATGATTGAGGTGATGGTGGCTCCGATAAAGAGCTCCCGCTCCAGCACCGGCAACGGCGTCTGGTGCAGGCGGGCTCGGCGCCAGCGCAGGTGCCAGCCCCGACCCAGCAGCCATAGGAAAGTGCCTGCCAGCCAACCGAGCGCTTCGATGGCGGGTAGATAGTCGTGAAACAGCAGACTCCAGCCAAATGCCAACACGCCCAAACAGGGGAGACTGAACGATGCATGGGTATAGAGCTGGGCCATAATGGCCTGCTTAACCTGGCGTGTCACACTCTGGGTCAACTGAGTACTCCTGTACAAGAGCCGAGCAGTCTACCATTACCCCCTGACCCGCAACAATAAAGCGCCGCTTATTAAGAAGTTAATCAATCAATAACGATTTCTTCTGCGCTGGCAGGTGAGTCTTTGCTCACCCCTTCTCCAATTCGTCGAGGATCGGGCACTCGGGATTTTCATCCCCGTGGCAGCAGCAAACCAACCCTTCCAGGGAGGTAAGCATGGCCTGCAAACCGGCAATGCGGGCGCGCAGATCGACGATCTTCTCCTGCGCCAGCTTCTTCACCTGGGCGCTGGTTCTGTGTTCGTCCCGATAGAGCGCCAGCAGCTCCTGACACTCCTCCAGATTGAAGCCGGTCTCCCGCGCCCGCTTGACGAAACGCAGCTCGCGCAACGCCCCCTCGGTGTAACTGCGATAGCCGTTGTCACTGCGTACCGGGGCTGTGATGAGGCCAATGCTCTCGTAATAACGGATGGTCTTGGCGGTCAGCCCTGTGGCCTTGGCAACCTTGCTGATGTTCATTTATGCCTCCTTATTGATCGGGTTGGATGCTGGCCCGTGCGCCGCCCTGGGCTGCCAGCGTTTCAATAACAGGGAATTGCTCAAAACCGTGATACTGCTCAGGGCCATTGCCGCTCCCGCCAGCTCGGGGCTCAGGTAGCCCAGCGCCGCCAGCGGAATGCCGATGATATTGAACACGAAGGCCCAGAACAGATTCTGCTGTATGGTGCGCCAGGTCGCCGCCGAGATGTCGATAGCATCGGCCACCAGCCGCGGGTCGGATCGCATCAGGGTGATGGAAGCGGTCTCCATCGCCACATCGGAGCCGGAGCCCATGGCGATACCGACGTCCGCCGCCGCCAGCGCCGGGGCATCGTTCACTCCATCCCCCACCATGGCCACCAGCCCGCGGGTTTGCGCCCGCAGCGCCTCCACTTTCTCCACCTTGCCCGCTGGCAGCACGGAGTCAAAGGCCCCGGCCAGCCCCAGCTTGGCGGCGATATGGGCCACCGGCGCCGGTGCATCGCCACTCACCAGCCAGCTGGCAATGCCACGCTGGCGCAGGGTGGCGATGGCCTCCGGACTTTCGGGGCGCAGGGTATCGGCCAATGCGGCGATACCAGCCACCGTGCCGTCGATGGCCACCCAGACCCGGGTCGCCCCATCGGCGGCTTGTTCATCCTGTTGCGGCGGTTCAATGCCGAGCTGGGCCAGCAGGGAACCATTGCCGATGGCGACACTGTGGCCCGCCACCTGACCGACTATGCCGGCACCGACCCGCACCTCGACCGCCTCCGGCTGAGGCAGTGCCACCCCGCTGCCGACCGCCTCGCGCATGGCCAGCGCCAGCGGGTGTTCGCTCGCCTGCTGCAGGGCGGCGGCCAGATGCAACTGCTCGTCGTTGCCGCTCCAGCTAGCCAGCACAGGCTTGCCCTGAGTGAGCGTGCCGGTCTTGTCGAAGATCAGCGCCTTGATGGCGTGGGCCTTCTGCAGGGTATCCACGTCTTTGATCAGGATGCCGTGGCGCGCCGCGACGCCGGTACCGGTGACGATGGCCGCCGGGGTCGCCAGCCCCAGCGCACAGGGGCAGGCGATCACCAGCACCGCCACCGCTGCCAGCAGGGCCTGACCGAAGTCGTTGCTGATGGCGTACCACACCAGCAGGGTGAACAGGGCGATGGCCATCACCACCGGCACGAACACGGCGGAAACCTTGTCCACCAGCTGTTGCAGCGGGGCCTTGCCCATCTGGGCACTCTCCACCAGTGCAATGATCTTGCTGAGGCTGGAATCCTCCCCCACCGTAGTGGCTTCAATATCCAGCACGCCGGAGCGGTTGATGGCGCCACCCAGCACCTTGTCGCCCACATTGCGCGGTACCGGCAGGCTCTCGCCGGTGAGGATCGATTCGTCCAGTTCGCTGGCGCCGCTCACGATTTTGCCATCCACCGGCACCCGCTCGCCCACCAGCACCCGCAGCCGATCGCCGCGCAGCACCTCGTCGATGGCGACGCTTTGCCAGTTCTCGCCACGCCAGACGGTGGCGGTTTCCGGCCGCAGCGCCATCAGTTCGCGAATGGCGGACTGGGTGCTGCGTCTGGCCCGTGCCTCCAGCAACTTGCCGAGGGAGATCAGGGTAATGATGATGGCGCTCGCCTCGAAATAGAGCTTGCCGCTGGCAGCCATCCCCAGCGTCAACAACAGATAGAGGCTGTAGAAGTAGGCAGCGCTGGTGCCGGTAGCCACCAGCACATCCATATTGGCTGCGCGGTTCTTGATGGCGAGCCAGGCACCGCGATAGAAGCGTCTGCCTACCCAGAACTGCACCGGGGTGGCGAGCAGCAGCTCCAGCCAGGCGGGCAGATGCCAGGGGAACAGTCCGGCCATGGCCAGCATCCCCACTAGCAGCGGCAAGGTCAGCAAAGCGGAGACGATGACCCGGGTCTGCGCCTGACGGGCAGTGGCGGCCTCCTGCGCTTCCCGCTCCAGCAACTGCTGGCGGCGGCCGCTGGCTGAACCCTGTGCCAGCTGGGCGCCAAAGCCGAGCGCTTCGATCTGCTCGCGCAAAGCGGCCGGGGTCTGCATCCCGGGAACCAGCACGATGCGGGCCTGTTCGATGGAGAAGTTGACCTCGGCCGAGATGACGCCGGGCAGCGCGGCCAGCATTTTGTTCAGGCGGGCCGAACAACCGGCACAAGTCATGCCGGTAATTTGGAACAAAAAGGTCTCGCTGCCGTAGTCGTAACCCTGCGCCTTGATGCTCTCCAGCACCGCAGACAGGCGTTCAGGGCTGGCCAGCTCGATGGCCGCCTGCTCCAGCGCGAAGTTGACTGTGGCCTCGACCCCTTCAAGCTTGTTGAGGGCGGTCGTGATGCGGCCTGCGCAGTTGGCGCAGCTCATGCCGCTGAGCGGCAACTGCAGATGAATCGGTGATTGAAGATGAGTGGTCATGTTGTTCCTCCCCGGAACCCGTCGGCACCACAAAACGCCGACTGGCAAACCCTAACCTTTACTGTAAGGGCAAGCTCAAGCCACATGATCCACTTTTTGCAGATGAAAAAACGGCGCCCGTTTGCTGCCATAGAGCAAACGGGCGCCGCATTCAGCTATTGCGCGGTGTGAGCGGAACTCAGATACCGTACTGGGCGCGGTAAGCCTTCATGGCAACCAGTTGCTCGGCCAGCTCAGGCTGCTCGGCCTGCTTCTCTTCCAGATACTGGATCAGGTCGCTCATCTGGATGATGGCGATGATGTGGGCGCCGTAGTCACGCTCCACCTCCTGAATGGCGGAGAGCTCGCCCTTGCCCTTCTCCTGACGGTCCAGCGCGATCAGCACGCCAGCCAGGGAGGCGCCGTTGGCCTTGATCAGATCCATGGATTCGCGGATGGCGGTGCCGGCGGTGATAACGTCGTCCACCAGCATGATGCGCCCCTTGAGCGGGCTGCCCACCAGATTGCCGCCCTCGCCGTGATCCTTGGCCTCCTTGCGGTTGAAGCACCAGGGCACGTCCACATCGTGCTGCTCCACCAGCTGCACGGCGGTGGCGGAGGCGATGGGGATCCCCTTGTAGGCCGGGCCAAACAGCACATCGAACTCGATGCCGGCATCCATCAGGGCGGCGGCATAGAAGCGGCCGAGACGGGCCAGATCGCGGCCGCTGTTGAACAGACCGGCGTTGAAGAAGTAGGGGCTTTTACGACCGGATTTCAGGGTAAATTCACCGAATTTGAGGACCTGTTTCTCCAGGGCGAACTCGATAAATTGACGCTGGTAGGCTTTCATTCTGGCTCCTTGCTTGGCTTGTCGTTGTCTTGTGTGGGGGTATAAAAAAACGCGGTCAATGCCGCGTTTTTAAAATCAGGAGAGCGACTGCTTCTGCAGCGCAATGATGTCGGCAATGCCGCCCTTGGCGAGCGCCAGCATCTCCAGCAGCTCTTCATGGGTGAAGGGTTCAGCCTCCGCGGTACCCTGCACCTCGATGATGCGACCATCTTCAGTCATCACCACGTTCATGTCGGTCTCGGCGGCGGAGTCTTCGATGTACTCCAGATCGCAGATGGCTTCGCCCTGATACATGCCAACGGAGACGGCGGCGATCATCTGCTTGAGCGGGCTCTGCTTGATCATGCCCTTCTCGACCATCCAGTTCAGCGCATCCACCAGCGCCACGCAGGCACCGGTAATGGAGGCGGTGCGGGTGCCGCCATCGGCTTGCAGCACGTCACAGTCAACTGTGATGGAGTGCTCGCCCAGCGCAGTCAGGTCTACCGCGGCGCGCAGGGAGCGGGCGATCAGACGGGAGATCTCCAGAGTACGGCCACTCTGCTTGCCGGAGGCCGCTTCGCGGTTCATCCGGGAGTGGGTGGAGCGCGGCAGCATGCCGTATTCGGCAGTCACCCAGCCCTGGTTCTTCCCTTTCAGGAAGCGCGGCACGCTGGTGTCGACGCTGGCGGTGCAGAGCACGCGAGTGTTACCGAACTCCACCAGCACTGAGCCTTCTGCATGTTTGGTGAAATTGCGGGTAATGGTAACCGGGCGAAGTTGCGCGGCACTGCGATCGCTTGGACGTGACATGGAACGGACCTCTGGGCTGGCTCAAATTGGCGGGGGATTATAAGTGATCCCGCCCCAAATATCAGCCGCTAAAACCACGGCATCGGCTGACGAGCAGGGCCGGGCTGAGTATACTGGCCGCACACTTCATCAAGCCCGGAACAATCAATGATTCACAGCATGACCGCCTACGCCCGCAAGGAATTCAAGGGCGACTGGGGCACAGCCGTTTGGGAAATTCGTTCGGTAAACCAGCGCTATCTGGAAACCTACATTCGCCTGCCGGAGCAACTGCGCAGCCTGGAACCGGTTCTGCGTGAGCGTTTCCGCGCCAAGCTGCAGCGCGGCAAGGTGGAGTGCAACCTGCGTTTTGAAGCCGCTCAGGCCGCCGCCAGCCAGCTGCACATCAATGAAGAACTGGCCAAGCTCATCATCGACAGCGCTAACTGGGTAATGAAAGAGGCGGGCCAGGGCCAGCTCAACCCGGTCGACGTGCTCCGCTGGCCGGGTGTCATGGCTGCCGCCGAACAGGACATGGACGCGGTCGCCACCGAGCTGCTCGGCGGGTTTGACCAGACCATGGAAGATTTCCTCGCCTCCCGCGCCAGCGAAGGGGCCAACCTCAAGGCGCTGATCGAACAGCGTCTGGCCGGTATTCAGGTGGAAGTGAAGAAGGTGCGCGTCCACCTGCCGCAGATCATCGAGTGGCAGCGCCAGAAGCTCACCGACCGGCTGGCCGAAGCCAAGGTGGAGCTGGACCCGGCCCGCATCGAGCAGGAGATCGTGCTGCTGGCCCAGAAGATCGACGTGGCCGAAGAGCTGGATCGTCTGGAGATGCACATCAGCGAGACCAACAAGATCATGAAGAAGGGTGGCGCCTGCGGTCGTCGTCTCGACTTTATGATGCAGGAGTTCAACCGTGAGTCGAACACGCTTGGCTCAAAGTCGATCAACGCCGAAGTGACCCAGTCCGCCGTCGAGCTGAAAGTCCTGATCGAGCAGATGCGCGAGCAGATCCAGAACATCGAGTGATGAGTCGCTGACTATCCGGTTGTTGCCTGCAAAAGAGCCCTTGATTCCTCAAGGGCTCTTTTATTTTCAGGCCATCGCACCTGTCGCCCACCACCGGTGAGTCAACGGGCGAGGAGCGCCCTAGCCTATCGGCATCACCAGCGCCGGTTGGTGAGGGTCACTCAGCCGCTCGGCGAGGTAGTCCACCAGCAGCCGCACCTTGGGGGAGAGGTGGCGGTTGTGGGGATAGAGGGCCCAGATCCCCTCGGCCGGGGCCCGCAGTTCAGGCAGCAACTCGATCAGCTCGCCTCGGGCCAGATGGTCGCTCACGTAGTAGTCCGGCAACTGGATGATGCCGATCCCCTTGAGCGCCGCATCCAGCAGGGCGTGGCCACTGTTGCACTGCAGCAAACCGCGCACCCGCACGCTGTGGGGGCGACCGTCCAGAGTGAAGTGCCACTCGTCGCTGTTGCCCACCAGACAGGTGTGGTGGGTCAGCTCGGAGAGGCTGTTGGGCATGCCGTGGCGGGCGGTGTAAGCCGGTGAGGCACAGACATAGGGCACCCGCTGCGCCAGCTTGCGCGCTACCAGCGTCGAATCCTTGAGATGACCTAGCCGCAGCGCCAAATCGTAGCCCTCGTGCACCAGATCCAGCAGCTGATTGGTGAGGTTGAGGGTCACCTCCAGCTGGGGAAAGCGCACCATAAAGTCGTTCACCAGCGGGGCGATGCGGCTCTCGCCGTAGGAGACGGGTGCCGTGATGCGCAGGGTGCCTTGCGGCACGGCCTGATGGCGCCCTACCGCCAGCTCCGCCTCGTAGAGGTTGTCCAGCAGCTGGCGACAGTGGCGATAGTAGATCTCGCCAAGCTCGGTGAGCCGCACCTGACGGGTGGTGCGCAGCAGCAGCTTGGCCTGCAGCCGATCTTCCAGCTGTGCCACCTGACGGCTCACTTGCGCCACCGACACTCCCAGCTTGCGCGCCGCCGGGGTAAAGCCCCCCTGCTCCGCCACGCTGACAAATTCACAGATCCCTTCCCAGCCGAACATTATTACCTGTGTGTAAAAGTGATTTGAGATTTGCCCTCATTATCACCAAATCTGCGGGAAACTACACTGACTGTCCGAACTCATCTCTGTTCACCCTGCTCAACAAGAAGGATGTCATTCATGGCACAGGTTCAAAGCATCAAGTGTAAAGCCGCCATCGCCTGGGGCCCGGGTCAGCCCCTCTCCATCGAAGAAGTAGAAGTCATGCCGCCGCAAGCGGGCGAGGTGCGGGTGCGCATCGTCGCGACCGGCGTCTGTCACACCGATGCCTTCACCCTCTCCGGTGAAGATCCAGAAGGGGTCTTCCCCTGCATCCTCGGCCACGAGGGGGGCGGCATCGTCGAATCCGTCGGCGAAGGCGTCACCAGCGTCAAGGTGGGCGATCACGTGATCCCGCTCTACACCCCCGAGTGCGGCGAGTGCAAGTTCTGCAAATCCGGCAAGACCAACCTATGCCAGAAGATCCGCGCCACTCAGGGCAAGGGGCTGATGCCGGACGGCACCACCCGCTTCTCGAAAGATGGCCAGCCCATCTATCACTACATGGGCACCTCCACCTTCAGCGAATACACGGTACTGCCGGAGATCTCCATCGCCAGGGTGGACCCGGCCGCCCCGCTGGAAGAGGTCTGCCTGCTCGGCTGCGGCGTCACCACCGGCATCGGCGCAGTGATGAACACCGCCAAGGTGAAAGAGGGTGAGAGTGTCGCCATCTTCGGGCTGGGTGGCATCGGCCTCTCGGCAGTGATCGGCGCCCGTCTGGCCAAGGCCGGTCGCATCATCGCCATCGACATCAACGAGAGCAAGTTCGAACTGGCCCGCAAGCTGGGCGCCACCGACTGCATCAACCCGAACGATTACGACAAACCGATTCAGGAGGTGATCGTCGAGCTGACCGATGGCGGCGTCGACTTCTCCTTCGAGTGCATCGGCAACGTCAAGGTGATGCGTGCGGCGCTGGAGTGCTGCCACAAGGGCTGGGGCGAGTCGGTCATTATCGGCGTCGCCGGAGCGGGTCAGGAGATCAGCACCCGTCCGTTCCAACTGGTGACCGGTCGGGTCTGGCGCGGCAGCGCCTTCGGCGGGGTACGCGGTCGCAGCGAACTGCCGAGCTATGTGCAGCGCTACATGCAGGGCGAGTTCCGCCTCGATGACTTCATCACCCACACCATGCCGCTGGAGCAGATCAACGAGGCATTCGATCTGATGCATGAAGGCAAGAGCATCCGCACCGTCATCCACTACTGAGCATGATCGCCCCGCCCGCCATCGTGGGCGGGGTACAGGAGTCCTTCGATGAATCTGGAGATTATCAGCAGCAACAAGAGCTTCGGCGGCTGGCACAAGCGCTATCGCCACAGCGCCAGCGTGCTGGGCTGCGAGATGAATTTTGCCATCTATCTGCCGCCTCAGGCCCTCACCGGCCAGAAGGTACCGGTGCTCTACTGGCTCAGCGGCCTCACCTGCACCGATGAGAACTTCATGCAGAAGGCGGGGGCACACCGCATCGCCGCCGAGCTCGGCATAGCCCTGGTGGCGCCGGATACCAGCCCCCGCGGCGACGGCGTAGCGGACGACCCCGGTTATGACCTCGGCATGGGCGCGGGCTTTTACGTCAATGCCAGCCAGAGCCCCTGGCAGGCGCACTACCAGATGTATGACTACGTCACCCGCGAACTGCCTGACTTGATAGAGACCCACTTCCCGGTCTCGACCCGACGCGCCATCAGTGGCCACTCCATGGGCGGTCACGGTGCGCTGATCGCCGCGCTGCGGGAGCCGGGTCGCTACCGCTCGGTCTCGGCA
>NZ_QAJD01000143.1:3195-16609 GCF_003061465.1 Aeromonas sp. HMWF017 | reverse complement strand
GAGTGGGATGCCTGCCAGCTGCTGCGCCACCAGCCGGTCACGCCGCTACCGACCCTGGTGGATGTGGGGCTGGATGATCCCTTCCTCGCCGAGCAGCTGCATATCGATGCGCTGGCCGAGGTGGCGGCCAGCAAGGAGTGGCCGCTGGAGCTCAACCGCCACGAGGGCTATGACCACAGCTACTACTTCGTGGCGAGCTTTATCGAGGCGCACCTGCACTTTCACGCCCGCCACCTCTGATCAACACAGGCCCGTTGCGGGCCTGTTTCAGTTGTGGTGATCGGTTGATATCAGCTGCCCGCGCGGGTCACTCCGCCGGAGCCTGCGATCTGCTGCTCCACCTTGGGATCGCCCCAGTAGGCGATGTTGCCTGAACCGGCGATGCCGACTTTCAGCGTCTCCTGCGCCCGTACCGCCACATCACCGCTGCCGGCGATATTGACCTCTACCTCGTTGCCGCGCATCTCGCTCCCGAGCACATCACCAGAGCCAGCAATGTTCAGCTCGATGGCCTGTGCCGAACCGCTGCCCAACTCCAGACTGCCGGTGCCAGCGATATTCCCTTCCAGCCGTTTCAGCTCCAGCTGACTGGCAACGATGTCACCGGTACCGGCCACCGACAGCACCAGCTCATCCCCCTTGAAGCCGCTCAGATCGCCGTTGCCGGTCCCGGCCAATGCCAGTTCGTTCAGCACAGGCAAGGTGATGGTCAACTCCAGCGGCTCGGTAGGATCGAGCCGGTAACCCTCCTTCACCTCGATCTCCAGCTTGTCGCCGCTCTCGGTCAGCACCAGATAGGGCAGCAGGTTCTCCTGCCCCTTGATGAGGATACCGCGCGGCTCCCCCGCCACCAGATGGAGGGTGGCAGGCACCCCCGCCAGCACCCGGGTCACCCCGTCACCAAGCACCTGCTGGCGCTCGACCACAGCCCCCGTTCCGGTCACTCTGGTCTGATCCAGCCAGTGACACCCACTGAGCCCCGCCATCAACATGACAACCATCATCCATTTCATCGCTACTCTCCTCCTTATGTGTTGGCCATCCAGGGCCAATTGGTTTTCATGCTCTGCAAAGCGTGAGCCAAAAATTAACCTAATGATTCAAAAGGAAATAACTTTTTCACCCAGAACAGAACGAAGAATTAAGAGAGCCATTTAGACCATATTTTGGTGAAAATAACCATTCTCGAACGGATATGATTGTGGCTGATTGGCGGGTCGTCCTGCCGGTCACTATGCTGACAGCCCGTGGAAGTTTTTAATTGCCCTGCCGGTCTGTTGAGCCAATAGTGGTACTTCGTGCGTACCAAGCTCTCCATTGCGGTAATGTCATTACCACTGTCTTGTCAGTCTTCACTGCCAACAAGGAGTCAGAGCGTGACCCAAGCAAGCCCTCTCTATTCCACTGCCACCGGTCTGCCGGAGCCGACTCGCACCCCGTTGCTGACCGGCAGCGATCCCGAGCAGAAACGGCGCGAGCTGCTCGCCTACTTCTGCCAGACCTTCGATCTCTACGACTCACTGTTCGACTGTCTGGCCGATGAGCGGGCCTGGTTCAACAAGGCGATCCCGCTGCGCCATCCGCTCATCTTCTACTACGGCCACACCGCCGCCTTCTTCATCAATAAACTGCTGGCGGCGCGCCTGATCGACCAGCGGCTGGATGCCCGCATCGAGGCCATGGTCGCCATCGGGGTGGACGAGATGAGCTGGGACGATCTGGACGAGACCCACTACGACTGGCCCAAAGTCAGCGAGTTACGCAGCTATCGGGCCAAAGTCCGTTCGCTGGTGTGCGATTTTATTCGCCAGATGCCGCTCACCCTGCCCATCGACTGGCAGAGCCCGGCCTGGGTGATCCTGATGGGGATAGAGCACGAGCGCATCCACCTCGAGACCTCCAGCGTGCTGATCCGCCAGTTGCCACTCGCCTGGGTGCGGCCACAGCCTTATTGGCCCGCCTGCACCGAAGCCCGCCACCGAATTGATCAGGTGCCCGCCAACAGCCTGCTGCCGGTGGCCAGCGGCAAGGTGCGCCTTGGCAAGCAGGACGCCACCTACGGCTGGGACAACGAATATGGCGAGCGCCAGATCGAGCTGGCCCCGTTTCAGGCCAGCCGCATGCTGGTGAGCAATGCCGAGTACCTCGCCTTCGTCCAGGCGGGCGGCTACGGCCAGCAACAGTGGTGGGATGAGGAGGGGTGGAGCTGGTGCCAGTACGCCAAGGCACAGATGCCCACCTTCTGGGTGGGTGACCCCGCCGAGCCCGAACAATTGCAGCTGCGGCTGATGACCGAGCAGGTCGCCATGCCATGGGACTGGCCAGTCGAGGTCAACCAGCTGGAGGCGGCCGCCTTCTGTCGCTGGCAGGCGGCCCGGACCGGACTTCCCATCCAGCTGCCGAGCGAGGCGGAGTGGATGCTGCTGCGCGAGCAGCTACCCGGCGATCAGCCGGACTGGATGGAGGCCCCCGGCAATATCAATCTGGCCCGCTTCGCCTCCTCCTGCCCGGTGGATGCCTGCCCGCAAGGGGAGTTCTTTGATCTGGTGGGCAATGTCTGGCAGTGGACCAGCACCGCCATCGATGGTTTCGACGGCTTTAAAATCCACCCGCTCTACGACGACTTCTCCACCCCCACCTTTGATGGCAAGCACACCCTGATCAAGGGCGGCAGCTGGATCAGCACAGGTAACGAAGCGCTCAAATCATCCCGTTACGCCTTCCGGCGTCACTTCTTCCAGCATGCGGGTTTCCGCTATCTGGTCTCCCGTTATCAGGAACCCGTTATCGTGAATCCCTATGAAACCGACACGCTGGTCGCTCAGTACCTCGACTTCCAGTACGGCCCGAGCCACTTCGGGGTAGCCAACTACGCCAAAACGCTTGCTGATCTTGCTGGCGAGCTGTGCAGCAACCACCAGCGGGCGCTGGATATCGGCTGTGCCACCGGGCGCGCCAGCTTCGAGCTGGCCCGCCACTTCCAGCATGTGGACGGGGTGGACTACTCGGCCCGCTTCATCGATGTGGCGCTGGCCCTCGCCAGCCAGGACAGTTTCCGCTACGCCATTCCACTGGAGGGTGAACTGGTGGAGTATTGCGAGGCGCGCCTGTCGAGCCACGGGCTGGGGTCGAGTCAGGCGGAGCGCATCCACTTCAGTCAGGGGGATGCCTGCAACCTCAAGCCCAAATATGACCACTACGATCTGGTGCTCGCCTCCAACCTGATCGACCGGCTGCGGGAGCCCGCCCGCTTCCTGCGGGACATAGCTCCCCGGCTGCGCAGCGGTGGCCTGCTGGTGCTCACCAGCCCCTATACCTGGCTGGCGGAATATACCCCGCCCTCCAACTGGCTCGGCGGCATTCGTGAAAACGGCGAGGCGCTCACCACCTATCAGGCGCTGCAACGGCTACTGGCGGCGGAGTTCGAGGAGCACTGCCCGCCCCGGGATGTGCCCTTCGTCATCCGCGAGACCGCCCGCAAATACCAGCACACGGTGGCGCAGCTGACCGTCTGGCGCAAACGCTAGCACGCCGGTCGACATGCAGATGAGAAGAGGGAGGCCAACGGGCCTCCCTCTTGTTATGGCAATAAAAACGGCGCGAGTATCAATGCCCCTGCTCGTGATAGCGGCGCGCCAGCACGGCGCAGACCATCAGCTGGATCTGGTGGAAGATCATCAGCGGCAGCACCATGACGCCGACGCTGGCGGCGGGGAACATAACGTTGGCCATCGGCACTCCGTTGGCCAGACTCTTCTTGGAGCCGCAGAAGACGATGGTGATCTCGTCCGCCTTGTTGAAGCCGAGACGACGGCTGATCCAGACGTTCCAGCAGAGTACCAGCGCCAGCAAGACGCAGCTCAGCAACACAATACTGGCCAGATCGTACCAGCCTACTTGGTGCCAAATCCCCTGTACCACCGCCTCGCTGAAGGCGACATAGACCACCAGCAGGATGGAGCTCTGATCCAGCTTGCCGATGAGCGGACGGTGGCTGTCGACCCAGCGACCGATGAGCGGACGCGACAGGTGGCCGACCACGAACGGCAGCATCAGCTGCATCATGATGGACTGGATGGAGTGCCAGGTGTCGATCCCCTCCCCCTGCACGTGGATCATCATCCCCACCAGTACCGGCGAGAGGAAGATGCCGAGGATGCTGGAGGCCGAGGCGCTGCACACCGCCGCCGACACATTGCCCCCCGCCATCGAGGTAAAGGCGATGGCCGACTGCACAGTGGCTGGCAAAGCGCAGAGATAGAGGAAGCCGAGGTAGATAGCCGGGCTCAGCCAGCCCGGTACCAGCGGGGTGAGCAGCAGCCCGAGCAGCGGAAACAGCACGAAAGTGCTGAGCATCACCACCAGATGGAGCCGCCAATGACCGAGGCCCGCCAGCAGGTTCTGGCGCGACAGCTTGGCGCCATGCATGAAGAACAGGAGCGCCACCGCCAGCTTGGTCAGCAGACCGAACCAGACAGCCACCTGCCCCTCGCAGGGAAAGAGGGAGGCCAGGGTGACCACCGCAATCAGCACAACAGTAAAGGGATCCAGACGCACGAAAGGTCTCCATCAGAAGGGCATCCTGCAGCCATGGCGACAGTCAGGATTGGGGAGGACAAGAAACAGAGCGGGAGATGTCTGGCACCTCCCGCTAAAACGAACCTCCAGCTTACCCCGATAACGGAGAGGCGCAAAGTTGAGCGGCGAATAATTGTTCATCAATGCTTAACGCCGTCGCCATATCGAGCAGCAAAAGTTGACGATAAAACGGCTGTGACAGCTACCCAACGGCTAAAAATGGATAAAAAAACGGGCGACCAAGGCCGCCCGTTCCGCTTTTTCACCCAGCCGATCAGCGCTGGCTGACCAGCTTGCCGTTGCCGCTTTTCTTCTCATTGCCACCGAGCTTGCGGGCCTGCCGCTTCTCGAAACGGGAGATCCACCAGTAGGCCAGCGCCGAGAAGACCGCGGTCATAAAGACGTTGATGAAGAAGGCACGCACCAGATCCACCCCGGCCGGGAAGGCGGAGGCGCTCATGCTCACCACGAAGATGGCGATCAGCACCGACACCACGCCCATCCCGAACTTGCGCGACCCCATGCGGAAGTCGCGCGGGGTGTCGTCATGTTTCCAGCGAAACACGAAGTAGGCCACCATGATGAAGATCGGCGGCAACATGGCGGTGCCGGCGGTGAGGTTGATGGCGGTGTTCATCATCTGCTGCACCGACTCGGAGCCGAAGCCGTTGACCACCAGCATCGCGAACACGAAGACAAACTGCCACCAGGCGGCGCGCACCGGCACGCCGTGCTCGTTGAGTTGGGTGGTCTTCTCGCCGTAAACCCCCTGCGGGATCTCGGAGAAGTGGATCTTCACCGGCGCCGAGGTCCACATCATCATGGAGCCGAACATGGCGATGAACAGCACCACGCCGACGAAGCGGCCCACCAGCGCCTCGGAAAGCCCGAAATACTGGGCCATGCCAGTGAAGATCTCCACCATGCCACCGGCATAGGTGAGGCTCTCGCGCGGCACGAACACGTTCACCAGCAGGGAGCCGACCGCATACATGGCACCGATGACGACACCCGCGCTGATGATCACCTTGATGAAGGACTTCTGGCCCCCCTTCACGTCATTGAGGTAGGCCGCTGCCGTCTCGGCACCGCCCGCCGCCTGGAAGATCCAGCACATGATGCCGAGGGTCGCCCAGTTGACGGTAGGGGTCATCGCCTCCAGCGTGATGGGCTGGGCCGGCACATGATCGCCACTCAGAGCCATCAGGGCGCCCAGCACATAGATGGCGAACAGGGCAAATACCCCGTAGGCCACGATCTCCGCAATCTTGCCGAGCCAGCTCGCACCCTTGGTGGAGATGTGGGTCGCCGCCGCAAACAGCACGATGGAGATGATCGAGGTGACCATGGGGGAGAAGCTGTACTCATAGCCCAGCATGGCGTAAGAGGCATAGGCGATGACGTTGGGCAGCAGGGAGACAAACCAGAACAGGTTCACGAACCAGTAGAGAAACGAGCCCAGATAGGCCATCCGGGTGCCGAGCGGTTTTTTAAGCCAGTCGTACATCCCCGACTCGGAGTTTTTGTTGGCCGAGACGAACTCGGCAATGATGAAAACGAACGGGATGAAGTAGACGATGGTCGCCAGCAGGAAGATGGGGGCGGAGCTGAGCCCCAGCTCGATGTTGTTGTTGACGATGTTGCGCACGTTGAACACGGCGGCAAAGGTCATCGACAACAGGGCAAACTTGCCTATGGTGCCGCGTACGGATTCAGACATGGTGTCCTCCAGTGGACTCGCGCTCCCTGCGGGTAACGCTGTGACTCTGTGATGTGTTCGGCAAGGGTCTGTCGGCCCCGCGCTTTACTCTCTTGTTATGATCGGGCCGCTTGGACGGCCTCGTTGCTGAACCGGTGCAGTCTCACCGCACCGGCTCGCAATACCAGTCAGACGATCGGGGTGCCCGGCGCCATCGGCACCCGCGGTTGCAACAGCACGCTCTGGCTCTCGTCCGGGGTCTCGGCGCAGAGCAACATGCACTCGGAACGCTCGCCGCGCATTTTGGTGGGCTTGAGGTTGGTCAGTACCACCACCTCGCTGCCCATCAGCTCCTCTTCGCTGTAGTAAGGCACCAGACTGGTGACGGTCTGCAGCGGCCGCTCACCCCCCACATCGATCTGGACGATGTAGAGTTTGTCGGCACCGGGGTGACGCACCACCTCCAGCACCTTGCCCACCTTCATCTCGACCCGTTTGAATTCGGCAAACTCGATCGTCTCGCTCATGCTCTTTTCCTTTTCTGGTTCAATGGTTTGCGGGTGGCTAACGGCCACCCGATTTGATTGGAATTCAATGCAGTGGCTATGGCGTCTGCATGGCAACCTGCGCCGCCGGCTGGGCCTCTTTGGCACGCGCTTCGGCACTGAGGGAGGCCTCGTATCTGTTGTATTTCCACCAGGCGAAGCCGAGGAAAATCACGATCCCGCCGACGTTGTAGAAGATGATGGTCATGATGTCGGCGCCGGTCGGGAAGGTGGAGGCGAGGAAGCCCACCGAGAAGATGGCGATCAGCACCGAGACCACGGCGATGCCGGTGGTGCGCGAACCCATCTTGAACTCCCGTGGCAAGTGGTCGAGCTTCAGACGCAGATTGAGGTAGGCCAGCATGATGAACAGCGGCGGCAGCATGGAAGCGGCAGCGGTCATGTTGATGACGGTGTTCATCAGATCCTGCGCTGTGTTGGAGCCCAGAGTCGGGATCACCATCAGCGGCAGCACGATGAGGTACTGGATCCAGGCTGCACGGGCGGGCACGCCGTTCTCGTTCAGCTCGACCGTCTTCTTGCCGAAGATGCCGGCCGGGATTTCGGAGAAGAAGATCTTCACCGGGGTCGCCGTCCACATCAGCAGGGAGCCGAACATGGCGGTGAAGGAGACCAGCCCCACGAAGCGGTTCATCAGGATCTCCGGCAGGCCGAAGTAAGCCGCCAGCCCTTCGAACACCTGCACCGAGCCGCCGGTATATTTCAGGGTGTCGCTCGGCACGAACACGTTGATCAACAGCGAGGCGATGGAGTAGAGCACGCCGATAAAGATCCCGGCGATGATGATCACCTTCACGAATGACTTGGAGCCCCCCTTCACGTCATTGACGTAGACCGCCACCGACTCGGCGCCACCGGCTGCCATAAAGATCCAGGTGGTGATGCCGAGGAAGGCCCAGCTGAAATCGGGGATCATGGCCTCTACCGTGATGGGGTCGGCCGGTTGCACGCCGCCCACCAGTGCCGCACCCGCCAGCAGGATGTAGGAGAGGGTCAGCAGCAGCATCAGGGACGAGGTCACCGAGGTGATGGGGCCGAGCATCTTGGCGCCGTTGGTAGAGACGTAGGTGGCAAAGGCGAACAGCACCATGCTCAACGCCGTGGTCGCCACCGGGGTGAGAATGTACTCGTAGCCGAGAAAGGCATAGGAGGCGTAGGCGATAACCCGCGGCAGCAGCGAGGTGAAGAAGAAGAGGTTCACGAACCAGTAGGTATAGGCGGAGATAAAGGCCCAGCGCCCGCCGAGGGAGCTCTTCACCCAGGCATACACCCCTGCTTCGGAGTTTTTGTTCAGTGACACGAACTCCGCAATGATCAGGCAAAACGGAATGAAGTAAAAAATGGTGGCCAGAAAGAACATCGGGGCCGAGGCCAGACCGATCTCGATGTTGTTGTTGATGACGTTGTTGAAGCTGAATACCGCCGCGAAGGTGAGCGACAGCAGACCAAACTTGCCTATCGTATTGCGTTTGGAATCAGACATGGTGCATCTCCAGACCTGTAGTTATTGCCGCGAAAGGGCGAGGCATGGGTTGTAGGGTGAGCCCCGCCCTTCCGGCTTTTATCAGTGCAGAACCAGCGGCTTGTTATTTGTTCTTGAAGTAGCCGCCTTCGACGGTGACCTTGATGATCACCTTGCGCACCGGCCCGTCGCCGACGAACCGGTAGGCTTCATCGTTCTCGAAGATCACCACCTGACCGTTGCCGACTTTCTGGCGCTCACGCACCTCGCCTGCCAGCCACTCGCGGTCTGTGGTGTCGTCATAGGCCTGCTCGACCCCCAGCTCACTCTTGGCAGCCCACTCCACCGTCTCTGCCCCTTCCAGGTAGTAGTGAACGTCGAAGTAGCGGCGCTGCCCCTCGAACAACGAGGTGGCCGGGCTGGCCCCCTCCTGCAAGCGGTAGGTGAGAGAGTCACCGATGGAGTGGCAGATGCCGGGCTTGAGGTTTGGCAGGTTGTTGATGGCCTCCACGCAGCGGCCCCACTTCTTGCCCTCCCGGTAGATGTTTTTGAACAGGGTCAGGTTGTCCAGGGTGATCATGCGAGGTTCCTCCCGCCGTTGATGGTGAGATCGAGCCCGGCCAGCGCAGCCGGATTGAGGTTGCCACGGGCGATGGGCAGCAGGGTCAGGCCGAAGCTGAACGGTTCGAAGCGCACCCGCCAAGAGTCCAGCACCTCGGAGCCCCAGGAGTTGGAGCCGAGCCCCAGCACCTTGTGATCCAGATTGAGGGTGAGATAACCGCAGGGTTCCAGCTCGTTGATGTGCTGCGCCGCGTGGATATGCTCCCAGCTGTAGGGCCAGACGCTCAGGTTGATAGGAGCATCGGGCCGCACGTAGAGACCGGCACCGTGACGGTTGGTCAGGGTCGCCCAGCGCACCTGCTGGCGGTTGCCGTTGTCCTGCGGGAAGGGGTAGTGCTCCCACATCTCGCTGACTGTGCTCTGGAAGCTGTCGATCCAGTTGCTCTGGCGGCTGTCCTGATAGTTTTCACCCGGTCCCATGCCGTAGTAGTGCACCCGGTCGAGATCCTGACGAATACCCAGCTCGAAGCCGATCTTGGGAATGATGTCGTCATAGCCGCCATAGGGCTGGCCACAGAGCGCCACGTGCAGCTGGCCGTTCGGGCTCAGGGTGTAGACGTAGCGGCAGCGCATGCCGAAATCGAACACCGGCGGCGCGATCAGGCTCTCCACCGTCACCTCGACCGCCTCACCCAGCTGGCGCCAGCTCAGAGTGCGGAAGTGCTCCTGCATGATCTGCAGGTGGTTCGGGTGCCACAGGCTCTCGTACTCCTGCTTGTGGTTGTCGATCATCGGCTTGAAGAAGGTGAGACGCGGGGCTCGCTCGATGAGCTCGATACCATCCTGCTGCCAGCTCACCAGCTTGCCGTCGAGGCGCGAGAAGCGCAGGGCAAAGCCGCTACCGCTCAAGGTCAGCGCGAGGCGCTCATCAGCGATATCCAACGGAGTAGCGTTGGGATTGGCAAAGGGCTGCAGCTGACGAGTCGATGCCTTCAGTTGGAACTGGTACTGGCCCAGCTCGTGCTCCGCCGCGCTGTAGCGGGTGGCGGTGGCCTTGATGACCCGCAGCTGGACGAAGGTTTCCCGCCCATCGAGGGATGGCAGTTCGAGTTGCAGCTCTGTGGTGGCACCGGGGGCAATCCCTTCCAGCAGGATTTGCTGGCTGGCCAGCAGTTCGCCCTCGGCCTTCACTTCGACCAGTAGACGGATATCGTCGAGAGTGGAGAACCAGTAGCGGTTTTCCACCGCCAGCTTGCCGCTCGCCAGATCCAGAGCGCGCACCTTGACCGGGCAGATCACCTGCTTGTATTCGCGCAGGCCAGGCCCCGGGGTTTGATCCGGATAGATGAGGCCATCCATGCAGAAGTTGTAGTTGTTGGGGTAGTCGCCGTAGTCGCCGCCGTACTTGTAGACGGGGCGGCCCTGTTCGTCCTGATCCAGAATGCCGTGATCGCACCACTCCCAGATGTAGTGACCCTGAATGTGGGGATGACGGTCGAACACCTGCTGATATTCGCTGAGGCCACCCGGGCCGTTGCCCATGGCGTGGGCGTATTCGCAGATAATGCGCGGCTTCTCCATCGGGAACTCGCCGAAGCAGTTCATCTGGGAGACGCGCGAATACATTGTGCTCACCACATCCACCACCTCGGCATCGCGATCCTCTTCGTAATGCACCAGCCGGGTCGGGTCGAGCGCCTTGCAGCGCTGGTACATGGCTCTGATGTTGCAGCCGTAGCCGGACTCGTTGCCGAGTGACCAGATGATGATGGAAGGGTGGTTCTTCTGGGCGTGCACGTGGCGCTCTATGCGATCCACGAACACCGGCTCCCAGAAGGGGTCATCGGTGATGCGGCTGAGATCGCCGACGTTGGCAAAGCCGTGGGTCTCCACGTCGGTCTCCGCCATCACGAACAGACCGTACTGGTCGCACAGCTCGTAGAAGCGCGGGTCGTTCGGGTAGTGGGCAGTGCGCACCGAGTTGAGGTTGTGCTGCTTCATCAGCACGATATCGCGTTCAACACGGTCCATACCGACCGCGCGGCTCTTGAGGTGGTCGTTGTCGTGGCGGTTCACCCCGTGCAGCTTGAGGTAGTGGCCGTTGACGTAGAAGAGGCCATCCTTGACCTTGATTTCACGCACCCCGACCCGCTGCGGGATCACTTCCAGCAGCTCGCCCTGACCGTTGTAGAGGGAGAGTTGCAGCTGATAGAGGTAAGGGTCTTCGGCGCTCCACAGATGGGGGTTGGCCAGATCCAGCGTGAAGTGGCAATCACACTTGCCGTCGATGGCGAGATGGTCGAGGGAGCCGCTGGCGATCTCGCTGCCCTGATCCAGCAGGGACCAGACCAGACGGTGATCACGGGCGGCCGCCCCCAGGTTCTCGAGCTGGATATCGCAGCTCAGGGTAGCGCTCTGATTGTCATCGGCCAGCGCGGTGCGGATGAAGAAATCCTGCACATGGGCGGCCGGTTTGCCCACCAGATAGACGTCGCGGAAGATCCCCGCCATCCACCACATGTCCTGATCTTCGATATAGGTGGAGTCAGCCCACTGCATCACCCGCACTGACAGCAGGTTCTCGCCAACCTTGGCGTAGGCGCTGATATCGAACTCGGCGGTGAGACGACTGCCCTTGCTGAAGCCAACGTAGTGGCCGTTCACATAGACCTCGAAGTAGGTCTCCACTCCGTCAAACTTGATGATCACCTGCTCGCCGCCCCAGGCCGGGCTCAGCGTGAAGCTGCGCTGATAGGCGCCGGTGGGGTTGTTGGTCGGCACGAAGGGCACGTCGATGGGGAAGGGAAAACCTTCGTCGGTGTACTGCAGCTGGCCATGTCCTTCCATCTGCCACATGTTGGGCACAGTGATCTGGCCCCACTCGCTCATGGGGCTGTGATAGAAGGCCTCCGGCACCTGCAGGGGGTGGTCGAAGTAGTGGAACTGCCACTGGCCGCCAAGGCTCAGAAAACGGCGGCTCAGCTCGCGCTGCATGGTGGCCGCCAGCGCGTGGTCGGCATAAGAGAAGAAGTAGGCACGCGGGGCAAGCCTGTTTTCACCAACGAATTGGACGTTTTCCCAGTTATTCACATGTCCTCCCGGAACAAGGCAACGTTAACTGGGTAAACTCTAGATAAACATTTACTAAATATCAGCTTTGAATTGGTAAAGTTTTAACCTGATCACAATGAACAGATGGTTTTGTGAGCGAGATCAGAAGCGGGAGATAAAGGAGGGCAAGATATGGATGAGTGGCATGGATGTTGATAGCAGCTGGCTGTTCTGCAATAAAATTAACTATAAAACAATATGATATGACGTTATGGGATGATATGGGAAAGAGGTTTGCTTGGGAGATTTGTCGCACCACCGCAAGATGGCGCGACTAAAAAGCAGAATATTTTACTAAAATCAGCGAGTGGTGCCGCGCAGGGTCAACTTGCTCGGTACCAGCACCCGGAGTGGAATATCCCGCTCGTCTCGCAGCCGCTCAACCAGCAAATTGACCCCCTGGGAGCCCATCAACTCGGAGTGGATCCGCACCGTTGAGAGCGGCGGGAAGGTGAACTTGGCGGTCGGAATATCGTTGACGCTGATAAGCTCGATCTGCTGGGGAATCGCCAGTCCCTTCTCATGAATGGCACGCAGCACGCCGATGGCGATGGAGTCGGAGGCGACGAACAGCGCCTTGGGCCAATCCCCTGCCAACATCTCTTTTGCCAACTGGTAGCCGGAGGCACTGGAGAAGTCGCCACGATAGAGATCGCTCTCCTGCACCACCCCCAGCCGCTGGCCATACTCCCGGAAGGCCAGTTCGCGCAGATCCGGATTCTCGTCCTGGCCACCGATATAGCCGATGCGCTGGTGCCCCTGCGCGATGAAGTAATCGACGACCTGCTGGCTGATCAGGGCGAGATCCACATCGACCGAGTCGAACTCTCCCTGTGAACGGCAGTCGACAAACACCAGCTGGCTGGAACAAGCCCTTAGCTGGACGAGACGCTCGGCTGTGAGGGTACCGACCACCAGAATGCCATCCACGGCGCTCAGTTCGCGCCCTTCACCGCAGTTGTAGAGATGGGTCAGTTCGATATTGAGGCGGGCACTCTGGGTCTCGATACCATAACGGATGGCGAGATAGTAAGGGTCGTTGACCTCGGTACTCTGGGGATAGGCATAGACCACCAGAAAGTGCAGCTTGCTCTTGTGTACCCCCTTGCGGGCGCTGCTGGTCTTGTACTCCAGCCGTTCGGCAATCTCGAAGATCCGCTGCTTGGTCTCTTCCTTGACGCTCAGGCTGGGATCCTCGTTCAGTACCCGGGATACCGTGGCGAGAGAAACCCCCGCTTCCTGTGCAATTTCCTTCAACGTAGCCATCAATACCTCGCTGGCAGCATCACGTGTTAATCGGCAACGGCTAAAGAGTAACGGGCAATCCCTTGATAGCCCAGCACTTTTACTAAAATGCCGGCGGCAGGGCAGTTTTTTGAATTGCAGAAATGCAAAAAGGCCTCCCGAATGGGAGGCCTCTTCTAAATAGGTGCCTGA
>NZ_QAJD01000143.1:0-3185 GCF_003061465.1 Aeromonas sp. HMWF017 | reverse complement strand
CCACCACGTTGACCACTAGAGTCCCGTAAGGAAAGTGGCGCCCCAGCAGCAAGGCCATCAGTTCGGCAATCCCAAAACGAAGGCAGGCGCCGATGGCGCCCCCTGCAGCAACATAGAACCAGGTTTGCATGGTGTCACTCCCTCAGGGTCAGGCCGCCATTATGTCGCAATGGCGGCCCTTGTGCCCAGAGGCGGAACTAATCGACATCCAGCCTGATTGAAATCTCAGCGGCGAAAATCGATGGGCTCTGGCTGACCCAGCACGATTTCGGTCTGGGCCGGACGGGTCTGGGCAATCACCTTGCCGTGGCGGATCGAGTAACGCACCGGCACCTGACGGCGCACCGCATCGAAGCCGTTCTCGGCGGGCAGGACTAACAGGTTGGCCGGTTTGCCCACCTCGATACCATAGCGATCCTGCACATTCAGGGTGCGGGCGCTGTGGCTGCTGATCAGCTTCAGACCGTCGTTGATCTGCTCGTAACCCATGATCTGGCAGACATGCAGCCCCATGTGCAGCACCTGCAACATGTTGGCGGTGCCCATGGGGTACCAGGGATCGAACACGTCGTCGTGACCGAAGCAGACGTTGATGTTCGCCTCCAGCATCTCCTTCACCCGGGTAATGCCGCGACGTTTGGGATAGGTATCGAACCGCCCCTGCAGGTGAATGTTCACCAGCGGATTGGCCACAAAGTTGATGTCCGCCATCTTCAGCAGCCGGAACAGGCGGGAAGCATAAGCGCCGTTGTAAGAGTGCATGGCGGTGGTGTGACTGGCGGTGACTCTATGACCGATACCCCGCTCGTAGGCCAGGGTTGCCAGCGTCTCGATGAAACGGGACTGCTCGTCATCGATCTCGTCGCAGTGCACATCGACCAGAACCTGATACTTCTCGGCAAGATCGAAGATGTAGTGCAGACTTTCGACACCATATTCCCGGGTAAACTCGAAGTGGGGTATCGCGCCAATCACGTCTGCCCTCAGCTTGAGCGCCTCCTCCAGCAGTGCCTTGCCGTTGGGGTAGGAGAGGATCCCCTCCTGCGGGAAGGCAACGATCTGCAGCTCGACCCACTCCTTCATCTCCTCCCGCACCTCCAGCATCGCCTTGAGCGCCACCAGATTGGGGTCGGAGACATCGACATGAGTACGGACGAACTGGATGCCGTTGGCGATCTGCCACTTCAGCGTCTGGATAGCGCGCTGTTTCACATCCTCATGGGTCAGCAGCGCCTTGCGCTCGGCCCAGCGCTCGATCCCCTCGAACAGGGTGCCGGAGAGGTTCCAGCTCGGCTCACCCGCCGTCTGGGTGGTATCGAGGTGAATGTGGGGTTCGATAAAGGGGGCAATCGCCAGACCGCCCTCCCCGTCCAGCACCCAACCGGCGACGGCATGTTCGTCATGGGGTTCGATGGCGGTGATGACCCCATCCTGACAGCGGATCTGCCACAACCCTTCCCGATCGGCCAAACGAATATGTTGAATCAGCATTTGTTAGCTTCCTGTACCAGAACCGGCCGCTGGGTGAGGCGAACCAGAATGAAATAGGTGAAGGCGGCGCCCAATACCGCGTTGAGTGGCACTATGCCCGGCAGCCACTTGCCGACAGCCACCCCGACTGCCGTGGCGACCAGCGCCTGCCAGCGCACCGTCTCGAACTGCTGATCGGCAAATTGACGGTAACGCTCACGATTGAGCAGGAAATCCATGATGATAATGCCACCGATCGGCGGGATTGCCGTACTCAAAAAGGCCAGCCAGCCGACAAAGTTGTTGTAAAGCCAGAGGGCGCAAGCCGTACCGATGAGGCCGTTGATCACGCTGAGGGGCTTGCTCTTGAGACCGGTAATATTGGCAAAACCGAGGCCGGAGGCGTAGAGAGCGTTATCGTTGGTGGTCCAGATATTGAGGCCCAGCACCAGAATGGCGGGGATCAACAGCCCCTGCATCAGCATCACTTCCGAGATATCGGCCTGCCCTGTCACGGCCGCGCCGGCTGCACCGAAGACGAACATTAGCGTGTTGCCCAAAAAAAACGCCACCATGGTAATCATGACGGCGCCCCAGGGTTTGCGACCAAATCGAACAAAGTCGGCGGTCAGGGTTCCTGCACTGATAAAGGAACCGACCACCATGGTCAGCGCCGTGGTGAACTCGATAGGATTGCTTGGTTGCACCTGCTGCAGTGCAGCCATGCCACCGGTCGAGGTCACCGCCAGCCAGACCGAGTAGCCGCCAAGCAGTGCAATGGCCGGTACGGCCACAAAGCTCAGCACCATCAGGGCGGAGATGCCGAAGTAGACGGTCACCGTCATCAACATGCCCGAAATGGCGATCAGCCAGTTCACATCTATGCCGGTCGCCTTCTGCACCGGCAGGGCAAACATCGCCACGCCAACGCCAAACCAGCCGACCTGAGTACCGCCGAGCAGCAGGGATGGCAGCCAGGAACCTTTCACCCCAAAGGAGTAACGAGCCAGCAGATGGGTAGAGAGGCCGGTTGAGGCACCGATATAACCGAGACAAGCGGTGTAGATACCCAGCAACAAGTTGCCGATAAGTACCGCCTTGATGAAGTCATCGAACACCAGCCCGGTGCCCAGCGCACCACCGGTCCACATGCTGGCAGAGAAGAAGGTCAGGCCTAGCATCACCAGCATCAGCGACAGCATACCTTTGCGCCCTTTGGCGGGTACCGCCCCCAAACAGTATTCGTTATCCTGCGCCATGCTCTCTCTCCACGTAATAGGCAAAACGCGCCGGATTTTACATGTAAAACGTTTTACGTCAATCAATCATGGTTAAATCTCTGGATAAAACCATCAATAGCAGTCAAATGAGTAACAAATTAGGACTCAAATCAGCAGATAAACTGTGTCGACTGCAAGCAGAGGGTGTTACGGGAATTGGGAATGTAAGGGGATATAAGAAAACTGACAGATGCAAAAAAGCCTCCCTTTTCAGGGAGGCTTTCTATTTAATGGTGCTGATACCCAGAATCGAACTGGGGACCTCATCCTTACCAAGGATGCGCTCTACCGACTGAGCCATATCAGCACACTAACCGGTAAAGACCACGCTGGGCGTAATCTTGAAATTGGGTGCCTGGCAGTGTCCTACTCTCGCATGGCGAATGCCACACTACCATCGGCGCTACCGCGTTTCACTTCTGAGTTCGGCATGGG
>NZ_QAJD01000142.1:41070-74761 GCF_003061465.1 Aeromonas sp. HMWF017 | reverse complement strand
AACCAAGAATGTTCACTTCTCACAGAAATTTGCCTTGGCCATTAATAAAATTGGGATTGATAACCCCGATACAGATTATATTGTTCCAGAATATCTTGAAGATGAGTCAAGCGTTAAATCTAGCTGGCCTGATAATCCCACAATCTGTTTTAATCCTTACGGTAGTGGCAGCTCACGATCATTTAATGATGAAAAAATTATCGAGATCCTGAAGGTTATGTTGAGCAAGCCTGGATATAATGTATGTTTGCTCTATCCACCGATAAAGAAAATTGAAACAGAACACAATATCAGGAGAATGCCTGATATCTTAAGGGAAAGAGTTATCACACATGACTCATCCCATTCTTTAGGTGTTCTATTCGCTCAAATAAGAAATAGTATCGGTATCGTGTCTGTAGATACCGCGACAGTACACATTGCCGCAGGGCTTAAAAAGCCTATATTTGGAATATATAATGACAATTTTGGTAAAGGTGAAAACCGGGAGTGGTTACCAAATTTTGAGAAAGCCATGGTAATGTATGTTGATGTCAAAAAAGAACAAAGTGTAAACTACATTAATATGGATGAGTTTGAGAATCAATTTAATGATTGGTATGTTCAGTACATAACACAATAATTTAAATTTCTGCACCATAGCCTGGTGCAGAATAAAAATTAAAGCATCGCCTTGATATATTTATTTACCCATATATCTAGTCTGTATTGATTTTTTATCTCGTCAGATATGTGATGATAAGGGATCGCTAAAAAGTCAGGTGATACTTTTAGATCTTCATCTGTTATGCAAAATATATTGTTGGGATGAAAGAACGGATATGTCTCTGCGGTATTGTTATTTGATATTATTTTTTGTTCATAGGCAAGAGACTCAAAAAATCTAAAAGACAAGCCTTTTTGTGACTGGTATCCTATATCAAGAATACAGTGATAAGCCGATGAGATTGCCAATAGTTCATCACCAGTAATTGGCTTGGTAATTATTTCGACTCTCTCGTCTCTTATTTTTTTGATCTTTCGTTGGTGATCAACATAAATCATGATTTTAATTTTTAAGTCTGGGTTGGCATCCAGAAATGCAGTTATAAAGGCGTAGCGTTCACGATCAAAACTAAAAATACCAAACACATCACCATCATAGTTTCTGTTTGGTTGGAGTGGGGTTAAATTATTTTTATAGTAATTAGTTACTGGTGTAAAACCATACTTTTTAACATCTTGCGGATCAAAGCTCAAAACTTTATCAAAAAGTGAAATGTTTTTGATATTATTTGGCATTCTGAGAGTACTGTCCCACAGGTGGCAAATCATCCTGTTGGTGCATTTTTTGATCTGTGTCAGATGTTCTGCCGTGTAAATATCAGGATTAGTGAGGATAGTGATATCAAAGTGGCGGTTTTTTGTAAAACCATTCAAAAACTGGGTTGTCGACAGCCAGCTTCTTTCTTGTTTTAAATTCCTTTTAAACAGAGCCTTTGAAATTAAGTTTGATATTCTCTCTACTGGATGCAGGTAATCATATCTAGATATTTCCCCATTCTCAATAAATGTAACCGCGTGTCCTTGCTGTCGCATCTCTTCAACTATCGGGGTAATGAGCCCTGCGTTATCAATACCTATTAATAGGATATTCATTGGATTAGCTCTCAAAATGACATTTCAATGTTATTTCATTAAATTTAATAAACTAAAGTGACATAAATGATTTTATGGTCTCTGTACTAGAGAATGGGCTGTAAAAATGATCTGGTATATGCATTTTATCAATATCCATACGAGATATTTTTTGCGCTATTTTGGGAATGTCAAAAAGGGCGCAAAGGTTATCTTGCAGTGGCCCAGTAAGAATTTCTGCCGGTCCAGATGGACAATCCACACTGATAACCGGCGTATGGCAGATAAGCGCTTCAATAAGCACTGTTGGTAGCCCTTCTGCATCTGATGTCAGGATAAGTGCCTGCGCAGCTTTGATAAAGGGATATGGATTCTTCTGAAAATCGATGATCTTCACCTTGCTGGCAAGGTTCATCTCCTCGATCATGGCTTCAATGTGAGGACGCAGCTCCCCTTTGCCCATCAGGACGAGTGGCGTATCAACGCCACTTAGCTGATATGCTTGCAAGAGACGATCGTGGCGTTTTCGTTCTTCGAAGGTGCCAACATGGATAAAATACTTGTCGAATGGCTTGCTGAAAGGCTCATTGGCCAACGCCTGAATTTTCTCGATATCAAACGGATTGTAGATAACCTGACACGATTTGGGAGTAGCTTTTACATTTTGCAAAATGTCGTCTGCGATACCACGGGATACGCAGATCAGTTTTTTTCCATTATAGAAGCGCTTGAATTTTTCATATCCCTTGGCATTGTCTTTGGAAAAACCGGTGACATTACCGTGGATCCAGTAATAAATATTCAGTGTTTCAGGCAGGTGTCTGGTAATTTTGTCACATGAACATGAGATGATGACGTCAGGTGAAATATCTTTGATTCTTTTCAGGATTAGTGACGCTTGTATTTTTTCAACCGCAATATTGGATATGGCTTTTGTCAGTTTTGTGACAATGCCAAGATCAATCGGATGAATATTATCGGGCAACGTATGATCTATTTTTTCCCGCAAGGTAAACAAGGTTACATCGGCACCGGCATCTTTTAGCAATGATGCAGTATTGAGCAGAACTTTTTCCGCACCACCACCATACAAGTCTTCAACAATGAATAAAAACTTTTTAACTGGAGGGGTCATAACTGCTCCGCAGGTCTCATAACTGACTGGTAAATCTACTAAAAATGTGAATCGTAAACGAGCAAAATCAGGTGGCAACTGTTAAAGTCGTTAGCAATTTTTTCAATAGGTGTGGATCAATGATTGGTCTTAGTGGGCGCTACCATAACGCATTATTCGCGGCCTGTATATTTGTCGGGCTGCTGCTCTCCTGGTTGTTTTCCGATCACCAACTCCTCACCGGCGATCAGACCCAGATGCTTTACAAGGGCTACTTAGGTGCCTATGAGGGGGTCTGGCTCAGCTATGGCAATGCGGCGAGTGCGGTGGGCAATGTGCCGGGCAGCTTGTCGGCCTGGCTGATCGGTGGGCCGCTGCTGCTGTGGGATTCACCCTATGCGCCCATGGTGCTGCTGCTGGCGATGCGGCTGGTCGGGTTCCTGCTGTTTGATGCGGTGATCCGCCAGGTGTTTGATGACAGGGTGCGTTTGCTGTTTCTGGTGCTCTGCTGGCTCAACCCCTGGTTCCAGTACGAGAGCCTGCTCTACAACCCCTCCTATCTGTTCCTCTTCTCGGCCATGCACTGCTGGTCGGCCTGGCATATGCGCGAGCGGGCCTCCTTCTGGCACATGATCGTGCACCTGCTGGCCATCGGCATGGCGATGCAGCTGCACTACTCTTGGCCGTTGCTGGCAGTGATGTCCACCTACCTCTTCTGGCGCCGCATTCTCAAGGTGAGCTGGAGCGGGGTGGTGGTGGCTACCCTGTTGATCGGTGCCTCCCTGATCCCTTACGCCATGGAAGTGATGAGCAACAGCCATATCACCCAGAACGTGGATCCCGAGGCACGCCAGCGCTATATCGGCTGGGGGCTGGTGCATGTCTATCCGGTGCTGAAATCAGTGCTCTACTGGCTGCGCTACGGCTCCTGGCTGTTTGCCAGCAAGCTGGTCAACGACACCCAGTTCATCTGGCTGGCAGGCCACGAATACCTGCAGATGGCGGCGATCTGGCTGTGGCGGGTCGTGATTTACGGGGTAGGCTCGGCGACCGTATTGCTGGCGGCCAAGGCCAACTGGCAGCTGTGGCGCGAACTCAAACCGCGTCTGCTGCGCAGCGACCGTGCGTCAGTGGATGGCGAAAGCTGGCTCGGCCTCTACGCGCTGGCGGCAGTGCTGGCGGTGCTGGTGAGTGCGGCCCTGTCGCCCATCATCTTCAACTACTGGCACCTGATGCTGATCTTCCCCTACGCCCTGTTCCCGATCCTGCTGTTGCTGGTGCGCTGGAGCCGCCGTTATCCGCAGTGGCTTGGCAAGGGGCTGCTGGTGGCCACCCTGTTCTGCACCGCGGTCAACCTGATTGCGGCGAGCGACAGCACCAAGTTCTCCTATCAGGCGGACTACAAAACCCAGGTGCTGGAGTATCTGCAAGAGATGAAGCTGCAACCAAAGCAATGAGTCATCCACGGCCAGCTCCCCGGTCTTGGGGGGCTGGCTGTCACTATTCGAAACGGTCCATATGGGCGAAGTTTTTGGCTTCGGCAACCCAACCCTCACGCCCCTGCTTGTCCCGAATTTTTACCCACCACTGGTTTTGCGGTGACCGGCCGTATCTGATCTCTTTGCGCGTATAGTCATAATCGAGGATGTAGGTTTTGCCCTTGTACCAGAACAGGCTATTGCCTTCGCCCAGTCCGCCGAGGATATAAAGCGTTTCCCCTGCCTTCATATTCAACAGCGGCCCTTTTCCCTCCTCGTTGTAGCCCAGCTTGACCGATCTGAGTATTTCGACGATCCCCGGTAGTTCGGTAATGACAACCCCGGTCAGTCCTTCCACCTGTTGGCCGCGGGGTAGCCGGAACAGCGCTTTGGCCGTCAGGGATGGTTCGGCTCTGACAATCACCTTTTGCTTGGTGGTCCACGCCTGATAGGTACAACCCTCAAACGGGCAGCGACCCCAGTCGTAATAGGGCAGGCGCGGCTTTTCATCAGAACTTACGGTCGCAGCAAACAACGACAACAACAGCAAAAACAGTCTCATGAATCTACCTGTCCGGCGGGGCGCTCATCCGCCGGTTTGATGAATGGGGCCGCACTATATCTCAAGAGACCAAAATCCATCAAAGCAGCGGAATTATTGATTTTCACCGCAATAAAACGGGGGCCCATTGGTCATGGGCGTAGGGGGTGCGAGAGGTCGAAGCGCGGCAGGAGCGGATAGCCCGCCCCTTTGCCTTGTGCCATGCTGATGGCTATCAGGGCATCGGGTCGGCACTTATGGGCATCTCTCGTTCGGGCACGCGTTTGGTATTACTGCTATCGGCACTTCTTCTCCCTCTTATGACCATCAGCCAGGCGGTGGCGATCAACGCGCCACTGCGGGGATGCGTCTTTCAGCTGGCGCCGCTGGTCACCATTGATCAGCAGGGCGAGGTCTCCGGGCCGGTGATCGACTACTTTCGCCGTCATATCGAACCCGCGATCGGGCGTACCATCGAGTGGCAGGGGCTCAATGTGGCGCGGCTGCTCAGCAACCTCGAGAGCGGCGAGTGCGATCTGACCCCGCTGCTGAGTTACAGTCCCGAGCGTGCTCGTCACTTTCGCTATATCGACCCCCACCTGTTGCTGCTGCGGCCAGTGCTGGTGGTACTGGTGCCATCGCGACTTCACTCGGTCGAACGGCAAGAAGATCTCTTCGGCACCACCATCGGCTGGTCGAGTCAGGCGATCGTGCCGCCGCTGTTGCAGCATCCGCAGATCCATATCGACACCCTCTCCCAGCTCAGCTGGGAGCATGGCAACATGCAGAAGTTGCTACGCGGGCGGATTGATGCCGCGCTCTTCTCCAACGATATTTCCGCCAACCATTTTCGCGCCAAGCTCCCTGCGGCGACCCGCCTCATCTACCTGCCGGTCACCCCGCTGCAGGTGCATATCGTGCTGAACAAGTCGTTGGGGGATGGCAATCCCGAACTGGTGCAACATATGCGTCAGATGGTGGAGCGTGTGCCGCTCGCCTCGCTGGTGGAGCCCACCCCGCGGCTGTGGGGGCGTTGAGAGGGGGTTGCGTGCAATAATCTACAAGCCCAAGGCCCGCTTCTGGTGTATCTATAAGCCATGAATACCACCGATTCCCTCATCCGCTACTGGCAATCCCCGCACCTGCCGGGGGTCGAGCTGTCGCACTCCCACCACAGGGCGTTCAGCTACGGCCGCCATGTCCATCTCGACTACCATATCGGGCTGGTGCAGCGGGGTGGCCAGAAGTTTATCCACAAGGGGAACAGCCACCATCTGGTGCGCGGGGTGCTCTCTACCGTTAACCCGGATGAGGTACACGACGGCCTCAGCCTGCTGCCGGAAGGGTACGAGGTGCGGGTCTTCGCCATCGATCCGCAGCAGCTGGCGCTCTGGCTGCCGGAGCAGCCGGAACCCTTCTTCGACAAGGGATTGCAGAGCCGCCCCGACCTCTATCAGGGCTTTGCCCAGCTACACGGCTATCTCGACAACCCCAAGGCCGATGGCCTGCTGATCGAGAGCCAGCTGCTTGCCCTGCTGGGGGAGCTGCTGCATCTGGCCCCCGAGGTACACCAGTTGGCGGATCCCCAATTGCGATTCCTGCGCGACTACCTGATGGCCGCCCTCGACGAGCCCCACTCGCTGGAAGAGCTGGCGGGGCTGCTCGGGCTCGATCGTTTCGCCTTCCTGCGCCAGTTCAAGAAGCGCAGCGGCATGACTCCCTACGCCTGGCTGAAACGGCTGCGGCTGGAGCAGGGCAAGTGGCTGCTGGCGAGCGGCATGGCGGTGAGCGAGGTGGCGCTGGCGGTCGGCTTCTTCGATCAGAGTCACTTCCACCACGGCTTTCGCCAGGCATTCGGTCTGACACCCGCCGAATTTCGTGCCCAGATGCAATCTTTTACAAGCCGCGCCCCCCGCTGATCCGCCATGATGGCTCTCCGCCGTTAAAGCGAGAGTTGTTATGCTGACCAGTCTGTTCGTTACCCTCGGCCTGATGCACCTGATTGCACTGGCCAGCCCCGGCCCCGATTTCGCCCTGATCCTGCGCACCAGCCTGCACCGGCCGACCGCTCTTGGCGCGGCGCTGGGCATCTCGCTGGCGATCATGGTGCACGCCACCCTGAGTCTGACCGGGATCAGCATGCTGATTGCCAGCCATCCGCTGCTGTTTATGGTGATCAAGTGCTGCGGTGCCCTCTATCTGGGCTGGTTGGGGTGGGGTGCCCTGATGGCGGCTCGCCAGCAGAGCAGTACCGTGATGGCCAGCGCCGCCAACGAGCTGCGCGGCTGGGGCAGGGGCGTGCGCACTGGCCTTGCCACCAACCTGCTTAACCCCAAGGCGCTGGTGTTCTTTATCGGTCTGCTGGCCGCCATGGTGACGCCAGAGGTGGACGGAATGACCCGCAGCCTGCTGGTGGGCGAGCTCTTCATCATCTCCCTCTGCTGGTTCGGGCTGCTGGCGTGGAGCCTCTCCACCGATCGTGCCCAGCGCTTGCTGCTGCGGGTGCAGCGGCCGCTCAATCTGGTGACCGGCGTGCTGTTTGCGGTGGTCAGCCTCTCCATTCTGGCGAGCATGGGGGCCGAGCTGGTGGCCTGACGAGTCGGCGCATGGGCCTATACTCCAACAAGGTTTACCTGTCAGGAGTGCCCGGCCATGCGTCTACTGCCTCTTTGCTGGTTGTTGGGGATGACCCCGGCGCTGGCGGCCCCGGTTCAGCTCAAATTGCTGGAGTGGGGCTATCTGCCAGCGGGTTATGAACAACAGTTTGCCGACTACGCCAAAGCCCATGGGGTGGAGGCGACGGTCAGCCGGATCGAGCCGCTGCTGACCGATTTCGACAGCGTCTACCGCGCCCTGCGCACCCGCAGCGCCGATGTGGTGCTGCCGACCAGCTACTTCTACAAGGCCCATCACCAGCCGCTGTTCAAGCTGCTGCTCCCCATCGATTTCAGTCGCCTGCAGCACTACCCCGAGGTGAAGCCCGCCCTCAAGAACACCGAGTATGACAAGCAGGGGGAGCGCAACTACTCGGTGCCCTTCTCTTACGCCATGTTCAGCCTCGCCTACGACAGCAAGCAGGTGTCGCAAGCGCCCACCAGTTGGCAGGTGCTCGCCAACAGCTCGCCGCCGGGCCAGTTTGCCGAGTTCTGCGACCAGTTCGAGCCGCTGCTCTTTTCGGTGCTGCTCTCGCTGGGCAAGTCGCCCGCCCTGTTTGCCAGCGGCGAGATGCTGGCCGACAAGACCTTGCAGCAAGAGGTGGAGCAGCAGCTCTCGCAGCGGCTGCAAGCCAGTCGCGGCTTCTGGTTCAATCAGGCCAACCGCTGTGAGGATCTGCGCCAGCAGACCTTTGCCACCACCTGGGGGCTGGAGCTGGTGGAGTGCAACAAGCAGAACGAGCAGCAGTGGCGGATCGCCATGGTGCAGGAGGGGGCCATCTATGCCCTCGATGCGATCTCCATCGCCCGCCATGTCGGGGATGATCCTGCACGGCTCAAGGCCGCCTACCTGCTGGTGGATTTTCTGCTGAGCGCGCCGCTGCAACGCCAGATGCTGGTGGGCACGCCCACAATTTCGGCCAGCAATATTGCCTCCCGGCCACCCCTCAGCCCGCAGGAGCAGGCGGTGCTGCCGGATCGCCCGCTGCCGGAGTTTGACGAGCGGCTGCTGGTGCCCGCGCTGCCCGCCCATATCAAGAATCGCTACAAACGGATGGTGCAGCAGGCGATCGTCGCCAGCGGCAAAGAGGGGCTGGTCAAGCAGTGCCCCTGGGATCTCGATAACTGATGAATGAGCCTGCTGTTTCTCCGGCGGCAGGCAAGTTTGCGCAAGATGGCTGATGATCGGTCATCGTGCGTTCCAGGGCATTCCCCCGTTCAACTCACGCCGCTCGCGGGCCCCCATCATTTGAAAAAACTGAGCGCTTTCCGTAGCACCATTTAGCCGGATTAAACAACCGAGCCCTTGCCAGATTGCCGTTCATACCCTGGCTGACCCTGTACAAAAGTGCCTCAATTGTGACAACTTGGATGTGAGCTGAACAATCCTGATCTGTCCCTTGTGGGAAGGTGATGAATAGGTTATTTCTCTGTGACATTGGCGGCATCCGGCACGGGTTCTCCAGCCATGTGGTGCGAAATCCACAGCAAAAACAAACAGTAAAATGCAGGAGCAAATATGAAAAAGGTCGTGATGGTTGCCGTGGCTGCGGCCCTTCTGGGTGGCTGCGCCGTCAAGAATCAGGTATCCCACAGCTTGCAGGCAATCCCGCTGACAGCCTTCCAGCAGAGCGAGAGCAACCCCAATCAGCGTGTCTACAAGGAGCCGGGCGTTGACCTGCGCCAATACAATGAGGTGCTGCTCGATCCGCTGCAGTTTATCCGGCAGGAGAACGGTCAGTGGTATCTGCTGACCGCCAACGAACAGAACCAGATTGGCCGCTACTACCACGACAAGTTCCAGAGCGAGCTGATCAAGCAGGGCGTCAAGATCGCCACTGCCCCCGGCCCGAAAGTGATGCGGATCCAGGCTGCCGTCACCAACTTCGACCTGACCCGCCCCGACCCCAAGCTGCGTGACCTGCTGCCGGCCAAGATCGCCATCAACGTCACCCGCGAAGTGATCGGCAAGGAGCCCTACCTGCTCAAGGTGGGCAGCATGGCCCAGCTGCTCGACTCCCAGAGTGGCAAGCTGCTGGTGCGGGTGATGGATGCCCGCGAGAGCACGGATACCACCCACAAGGATGAGCCCATCACCGCTGAGGAGATGGAGAAGATGATCGACCAGTGGGCGGCCAGCCGCGCCAAACAGCTGGCGGACAATCTTGGCAAGTAAGCTCGGCAAGTAAGCACCGACATCATCGAGAGGGGGAGCTAGCGGCTCCCTCTTTTTTTGGCCCGCTGGCGGGCCGCCGCTACGGCTCGCAGCCCTTGCCAGCAGGGCGATCAGCCCGTTGCCGAGTCCGCCGCCACACCATCCGCTGTGCAACGGGCCGACCGATTTCTGCTTTTCTCCCCCGCATTTTGGCAGTTAGGATGACCCTTCCCGAGTCAGCCTCATAGCATAAGGAACCACTATGAACCGCCACCCCTGCATCAAACACTGGAACGAGTTGCAAGAGCAGACGCCGCGCTACTACTCCGGCAGTCAGGAGCCCCTTTCCCGCGGTTGTGCCCTCGGCAAACACTTCGGCTTTAGCCGCATCGGCATTCACCACGAGATTGTCGAACCCGGCCATCGCACCAGCTGGCCCCATGCCGAGAAGACTGAAGACGAGTTTGTCCACGTGCTGGAAGGGACGCCCGATGTCTGGCTCGATGGTGTGCTCTATCGGCTGCAACCGGGGGACTCGGTGGGCTTCAAGGCCGGTGACGGGCTGGCCCACGCCTTTATCAACAACACCGAAGAGACTGTCCGCCTGCTCTGCATTGGCGATACCGATCGGGAGGACAACCGCATCCACTATGCCGTGCACCCCGAGCGTAATATCACCCTCGGCAAGCTGCACTGGGATGACGTACCCGAGCGCGAGCTGGGGGATCACGACGGCCTGCCCGACAAGCTGCGCGAGCGCAACGGCCCCTTCTAGGACGCAGCCCTTCTGCGCACCAGATCTGCACCACCCGATATAAAAAAGCCTGCCGCGTGGCAGGCTTTTGCTATCTGTTTGCCGCCAGTGGCGTGCAGCGCTTATTGCAGGTTGAGCCCGCCCAGATAGTCGCGCTTGCCAAGATCGACCCCGGCGCGGCGCAGCAGGGCGTAGGCCATGGTGAGGTGGAAGTAGAAGTTGGGAATGCCGTACTCATGGACGCAGGTATGGCCATCCATCCCCTTGCCGCCCGCCCAGTGGGGCACGTAACGACCGCTGGCGTACTGGCTGTAGTCCGCGTCCAGCTTGCCTTGCAGATAGGTGATGGTCTTGCCGATATGGGCGCGCAGATCGGCGATGGTGTTGGGCTCATCGCCCATGGCCGGCAGCTCGCTGTGGCTGGCGGTGGCGACCACGGTGCGGGCCGAATCGCAGCAGATCAGCACCTGCTTGCTGAAGGGCAGCATATCGACGATCAGCCGCTCGCCGAAGAAGTTCTCCACGTTGAACTGCTTCGCCGCGGCGTGGGCTTCGGCCTTGGCCAGACAGTGGTCGAGGTTGGTCAGCATCTTGATGAACTGGGCGGTAATGTCGCGATTCATGAGCACTCTCCATCTTGTTGAAACAGCGGCCCGCGTGTGCGGTCACGGTGAATGAGACTGGCTAATCGGCCACCAATATACCCCAACCGCTGCCGGGTTCGAGCCCGCCGCGACGAAAGGGCAGGGCAGCGCTACTTCGCGCGACAGCAGCTGGCCAAGCAGCCCTGCTCGCTTTTTGAACCTGTGAGTCCCTTATCGCCCCTTTTTTGATCTGTGACATAAATCACCTTTTTTCAGGGGCGTAGGCTGAATGCCGTTGTCCTGGACAGACGCCTGCGCATCCGCCAGGACACAAGAAAAGGAGAATGAGATGAAGATCTATGACCGTAACCGCAATGTGCTGAACCAGGGTCAGCGCGTGATGATTGCCGCCACTGGCGCAGTCGATTTTCTGAAAGAGGCCCACACCGACAATATGACCCCCTATCAGGCGGAGCATGAGAAGTGCGTGCTGCTGGCAAACTCCGGTGAGCGCTACGCCCCCATCGAGTTGATTAGACTAGGCTGATCCCTTTCCCTGTCACCCTACTCTTTACAATTCACCCGGCCACCGCGCCCCATCTGGCGGCCGGGTTTCTGAGTTCTCCCACCTTCATCCCACCAAATGCCGAAAAATTGAGCCGGGTCACATCCCGCTCGATTTGAGCGATTGTCAGCCAGCGCAGGCTCATGCGAACCTTTAAATCCCGTTAACCCACTAAAAAATAACGACTATGTTCAGGCAAATAGTGATGAGTGCCGCCCTGCTGTCGGCGGCGCTGCTTTCCGGTTGTGCTTCCGTACCCATGGCCGATGCCACCGCAGACGCGCAGGCCAAGCAGTTTGTGGCGCCCAAGGATGCGGCCAACCTCTATATCTATCGCAACGAGACCTTCGGTGCGGCTGTCAAAATGCCGCTGCTGGTGGATGGTATGGCGGTCGGCGATACCGTGGCCCACGCCTACATCCTCAAGCAGGTGACGCCGGGCAGCCACACCATCACCTCCAAGTCGGAGAACGATGCCACCCTGACCCTCAGTACCGAGGCGGGTAAAAACTACTACGTATGGCAGGAGGTCAAGATGGGCCTGCTGATGGCCCGCTCCAAGCTGAGTCAGGTCAGTGAGGAAGAAGGCAAACAAGGGGTGATGGAGAGCAAGCTGGTTAAGTGAACTCCTCAAAATATGTTTTGCGTGATGTGTTTTTATGGAAAATTCGCTCTCATTGTTAATTGAATAAAGCTAAGGATAGTCATGGATATTTTGTTAGTCTCTAACACACCAAGTGCCAATAGCGGTTATGTGACTATTGATGGGGAGAATACGGATTTTATTAATTTTATCCATAAGGAATTCACCCCCCCAGATGGCACTTACAACGAAATCCTCTGGGGAATAAAGAACATTGCCTATAAAACAAGTTTTATATACGCTGCCACCGTATTATACCAGGCTGCAACTAGCAAAAAAAAATTACAAATAAAAGAGATCCCAAAAGCAAAAGGTACTAAAAATCACCAGAGAGCGAGTCTTCTTTTAAAGTCTGTTATAGTTCCTAAAAAAACTGTTATGGAAGGAGAGGTGGAGTATAACCACGAAATATTTAAAGGAATGTTTAAATTAAAAGAACAATTTGAACAGATAATTAAAAACATGGATTCCGACGATTCCGAGATAATTGTTTGTGATGCCGATTCTGTTGCCAATGCATTTGGGCTAGATAACATTGATGTAGGTATCTACACCATAGATAACTCAAATATCCCTATCAAACTATCCAATTATTCCCAATGTATGTGGGAAAATGTCAAAGATGGAATAATAAAAACGTTCCTAAATCTCAATGCAAATAGAATATATATATCGGATAAGACAGAGGCTTCAGTGGGAGCAGAACTTGCAATTAGTAAAGAAGTGATTTCTTTGGCACCTAAACTGGGCCTGAACTTAAAGAGGAAAGATATATTTAGCTTTGACATGAAACTGCATGGTGTATTTGATGTAGAAAGAGCATCGGCATCATTATATAAAATCACGGCATTTCCAGAACTGAAAGCATTGGCAGAACACATTATCAAAAATAACAACTCAGGGCAAAGCTATGAAGGTACTGCATTTTTAGATGTTACTTTCGGTGCCAACTTGAATTTAATTACCATCTTTCAAGGTGCATTCTCATCCGGTTACTCAAGAGAGTTGCAGATAAAAATTGAGTTTTCCTAAATGAGGAGCCCCTATTTTTTATTAAAAGAATGGCGTAGCTAGATCGGCTACGCCACGGGGAGCGGGGCATCTGGCAACGCCATTATTGGGAACACCTGATCCGGGATGAGCAGGATTACCGCCGCCATATGGATTACGTCCATATCAACCTGCTCAAACATGGTCATGTCACGCGGGTGGCAGATTGGCCGTATTCCACCTTCCATCGTTACGTGGCGAATGGCGTCTATCCGCCGGATTGGTGCGGGTCGGTGGATGGGGCATCGGGGGGATTGGAGTAAACCCCTAAAAGGGTTGTTCCGTTGTAAGCGACCGATTACGCTTCGCTAATCGAACCTACGGCCCTATCATTGGCCAGTTACATCATAGATGTGTGCGTACATTATTTTAACTTGTTATTATTGGATTATACCCCAGTGGGTCTAAAAATTGGGTGGTTGTTATCAATGAAAGAAGCATATTCTGGCAAACAAGTGATAAGGGCAGGAGAAAAATTTCTCACCGATGAGATATTTGATGATGAACAATCACTAAACGAGGCATTTGATACTCTCTCCTATTGGAGGTTTAGCCATGAAGTTGCATTAGAAAACGCATTGAGCCTTCTCCAAGAACAATCATTGAAGAAAGACAAAAATGCAATATTCGCTAAGCGATTAAAACGATTCGTTTCGATAGTTAAAAAGTTACGTCGCTTCCCAGAAATGAAATTGAAAAACATGCAGGACATTGGCGGCTGTCGAGCTATCGTTTCCAATCCAAAAAAAATTGTACAAATTGTTAGGGAATTACGAAAAAGACCTGAATTCAAAAATGGTAGTGGTAGGATAAGGTCTAAGGACTATATAGAAAATCCTAAAGATGACGGATATCGTGGCTATCATCTTATTGGGCAGTTTGATAATGGACTAGGGGGTAAACGAAGTATCGAGTTACAGATAAGAACTAGACTTCAGCACGATTGGGCAACAACTCTAGAAATAGTTGATCTATTTACAGGGCAAGCCTTGAAGTCCAATCAGGGTGAATGTGATTGGCATGAGTTTTTTGCGAGCGTTAGTCAGCAGTTCGCAATTATGGAGAGCATTCATCTTTTTGACACTTTCACGTTGATGCAAAAACTCTCCGCGTATAAGGAATGTATTTTTGCGCTAGATGAAGAAGCAAAAAAATCTTGTATTACCGCTCAGCATGCGGCTAAAAAGCTGAATGTAATAAAAAGGTTGGAGGCTTACTCAAACTCACTTAAAATAAGTGATGGTAGAATTAGTGAGAATGCATTTGATGGTTACGCCTTGATATTGGTTGACACAAAAAAAGCAACTGTCACAACATCTCTTTTTGAGAAAAGTCAAAATGAGGCAGCAGAGAAAGAATATGTTGATGCAGAGAAGCTTGCAGCAAGTGACAAGGATTTAGTTGTAGCCCTAGTATCTACAACAGCTGTCGGTGGTATTAAAGAGGCGTATCCCAATTATTTTGCGGATTCAACAGATTTCATTCTTCATCTTGCGTGTATTGTTAAGGTTGAAATCGAGCCGAAGAGGAGTTTTCTGTCGAGACTATTCGGGTAAATGTAACGATAGAGTTCGAATAGCGAGGCGCATTCGGACGATCGCGTATTTAAAGTTGTCGCGATAGGCAATATAAAAACCAACCCGGCCTAAGCCGGGTTGGTTATTTCAAAAGGCGGGAAAAATCACAGCGCTTCCAATCTGGCATACGCCGTCACCAGCCACTTGGCGCCGACGTCGTCGAACTGGATCTGCACTCGGCTCTGCTGGCCGACCCCTTCGAAGTTGAGTACCACCCCTTCGCCGAATTTCGGATGGAGCACCCGCTGGCCGAGCTTGATGCCGCTGGCGTCAAAGCTCTGCTGCACCTCGTTCTGGCTAAAGCGGCCGTACTGGGTGGGGCGGCTGACCTGAGTGCGCAGCCGGATCTCTTCCAGACACTCGGCGGGCATCTCGCGGATAAAGCGGCTCGGCTTGTGGAACATCTCGCGACCGTAGATGCGGCGGCTCTCGGCATAACAGATGTAGAGCTTCTCCATGGCGCGGGTCATGCCGACGTAACAGAGACGGCGCTCCTCCTCCAGCCGGCCCGACTCCTCGGTCGATTGCTGGCTGGGGAACATGCCCTCTTCGACGCCGACCAGCAGCACCAGCGGGAACTCCAAGCCCTTGGCGCTGTGCAATGTCATCAGCTGCACCGCATCGGCATATTCGTCGGCCTGATTCTCGCCGGACTCCAGCGCCGCGTGGGCGAGGAAGGCGGAGAGATCGCTCATATCCTCCAGCTCGTCCGGGCGCTGGTACTGGCGGCAGGCGGTGACCAGTTCGTCCAGGTTCTCTACCCGCGCCTGGGATTTCTCGCCCTTTTCCGCCAGATACATCGCCTTGAGGCCGGAGTTCTGGATGGCGATATCCGCTTGCTGGTGCAGCGGCAGCATGGCGACCTGCTCCTCCAGCGCGTCGATCAGCTCGACAAAGCCGCGCACCGCGTTGCCGGCGCGACCGGTCAGCACCTTGTCGTTGAGCAGGGCCTTGGCCGATTGCCACAGGTTGAGCCCCTGATCGCGGGCGTTGCCGCGCAGGATCTCGAGGGTGCGATCTCCGATGCCGCGGGTCGGGGTGTTGACCACCCGCTCGAAGCTGGCGTCGTCGCCACGGTTGTTGATAAGCCGCAGGTAGGCCATGGCGTCCTTGATCTCTTGCCGCTCGAAGAAGCGCAGGCCGCCGTAGATGCGGTAGGGCATGGCGTCCTGCATCAGCGCCTCTTCCAGCACCCGCGACTGGGCGTTGGAGCGGTAGAGGATGGCGCAGTCGGCCAACAGGCCGCCCTTTTCCTTCCAATCCTTGAGACGGCCGACCACGAAACGCGCTTCGTCTACCTCGTTGAAGGCGGCGTAGAGGGAGATGGGCTCGCCCTCGGCCCCTTCGGTCCACAGCTCCTTGCCAAGGCGTTCGGCGTTGTTGGCGATGACGCTGTTGGCGGCCTTGAGGATGTTGGCGGTGGAGCGGTAGTTCTGCTCGAGGCGGATGGTCTCGGCGCCCTGATAGTCGGTCAGGAAGCGCTGGATGTTCTCGATCTTGGCGCCGCGCCAGCCGTAGATGGACTGATCATCGTCGCCGACGATCATCACCTTGCCGCTGTTGCCCGCCAGCATCCGCAGCCAGGCGTACTGGATGCCGTTGGTATCCTGAAACTCGTCCACCAGGATGTTCTGGAAGCGGTCGCGGTAGTGCTCGAGGATGTGCGGCTTGTTGAGCCACAGCTCGTGGGCGCGCAGCAACAGCTCGGCAAAGTCCACCAGACCGGAGCGATCGCAGGTCTCCTGATAGGTCTTGTAGATCTGCTGATAGGTGCGGGTGACGGGATCGCCGTAGAGGTCGATGTCGCCGGGGCGCAGCCCCTCGTCCTTCTTGCCGTTGATGTAGCTCATCACGGCGCGCGGAGCCCAGTGCTTCTCGTCGAGGTTGAGCGCCTTGAGCACCCGGCGGATCAGCCGGTACTGGTCGTCGGAGTCGAGGATCTGGAAATCCTGCGGCAAGCCCGCATCCAGATGGTGGGCCCGCAGCAGGCGGTGGGCGATGCCGTGGAAGGTGCCGATCCACATGCCGCGCACGCCGTCGCCGATCACCTTCTCGACCCGGCCGCGCATCTCGGCTGCCGCCTTGTTGGTAAAGGTGACCGCGATGATGGAGAAGGGTGAACAGCGTTCCACCTGCATCAGCCAGGCGATACGGTGCACCAGCACCCGGGTCTTGCCCGAACCGGCACCGGCCAGCACCAGCAGATTGCTACGGGGTGCCGCAACGGCATCTCTTTGCTTGTCGTTGAGCCCGTCGAGCAGGGTTGAAACGTCCATCACCACTCCTGTTTATTTATACAGGCGGGGATTATACGGCCATCCCCCCTGCCAGACCAAATCCAAACTCGGGGGGAGGGGCGAGATGGGCGGTTGCAGGAGCACCGGTGCGGCCATTTTTGGCTGGCGCAGAGAGAATGGGACGGGGAGGTCTCCAGCTGTAGCCAATCCTTGAACGCGCGGTTTGTGGGGATTTTGCGAGCCGGATCACGGGCTTGCCGGGGGGCTGGATGAATAACAGGGGAAAACGGTTTACAGTAACTTGCTGAACAATAAGAGAAATGTCGTTTGGGTCTTTTGGTTGTTAGCATAAAAAACTGAAAAGTAGCTAAAAAACAACTGCTTATAAGGTTATTTGCTTAGAATTCAAACCGTTAACGCAAACGTTTTTCCCTTATCATTTGCTTGACCCGCATCGGGGCTGACTTAGAGTAAGCCTGCGTGCTAGATAGCCTGCTCTGACAGGCAAGCAAGTTCCCTCACTTAATAACAATCAAGGATACGATCGTGACTAAAGTGCTCAAGCTGGCCACCGTGGCCTCCCTCACTCTCGCTGCTCTCTCTGCTCAGGCTGCTTCCGAGCCAGCCGTCATTTATGACACCGCGGGCAAGTATGACAAATCATTCAACGAAGCCGTGTTCCGTAACGGCGTCGAGCTTTACAACAAGGACAAAGGGGTAAAGGTCAAAGAGTTTGAGCCCCAGAACGAAGCCCAGCGCGAGCAGGGTCTGCGTCGTCTGGCCAGCCGTGGCAACGGCCCGATCGTAGCGGTCGGCTTCAACATGGGTTCTGCGGTAGAGAAGGTTGCGACCGAATTCCCGAAAACCCAGTTCACCATCATCGACATGGTGGTCGACAAGCCGAACGTCCAGTCCGTCATCTTCAAGGAGCATGAAGGTTCCTTCCTGGTGGGCGCACTGGCTGCCATCGCCTCCAAGAGCGGCAAAGTCGGCTTCGTGGGTGGCATGGATATCCCGCTGATCCGCAAATTCCAGTGCGGTTACGAGCAGGGTGCCAAGTTCGTCAATCCGAAGATCGAAGTGTTCCAGAACATGGCGGGCTCTACCCCGGCCGCGTTTGCTGACCCGGCGAAAGGTGCCGAGCTGGCCAAGTCCCAATTCGCCAAGGGCGCTGATGTGGTTTACGCCGCAGCCGGCGGTACCGGTATCGGTGTCTATCAGGCAGCCAAGGACAGCGGCAAGTTCGCCATCGGTGTGGACTCCAACCAGAACCACCTGCAACCGGGCACCATGCTGACCTCCATGGTCAAGTCTGTGGGTCTGGCCGCTTACCAGACCTGGGATGATGCTGCCAAAGGCGAGTGGAAGCCGGGTATCAAGAACCTGGGTCTGGCGGAAGGCGGTGTGGATTGGGCTCTCGACAAGGACAACGAGAAGCTGATCACCCCGGAAATGAAAGCCAAGGTAGATGCCATCAAGGCTGAAATCATCGCTGGCAAGGTCAAGGTTCATGACTACATGAGCGATAACACCTGCAAATACTAAGCAAATACTAATTAGATAGTTGCTACGACTCTCAACGCACCACCGGCCCGCACGGGCCGGTTTTTAGTCTTATTTCATGAAACGCAGGGCTGCATCATGGACCAGACAGATCGCTATGCCATCGAATTAAGAGGTATCGATAAGCGGTTCGGCGAAGTGTACGCCAACAAGCTGATCGACCTTAAGGTTCGCAAAGGCAGTATCCACGGCATTGTCGGCGAAAATGGCGCCGGTAAGTCCACCCTGATGAGCATCATTTATGGTTTCTACCATGCCGACAAAGGCGAGATGCTGATCGACGGGAATCCTTTCAAACCCCATGGCTCACAAGATGCGATTGCCGCAGGGGTGGGCATGGTTCACCAGCACTTCATGCTGGTCAATAACTTCACCGTATTGGAAAACGTCATCCTCGGCGCTGAAAATGGCTGGCACCTTCAGCAGAGCGTGGCGTCAGCCGAAAAGCTGCTGGGCGAACTGGCGCGGGATTATGGCCTCGACGTGCCGTTGCACGAGAAGGCCGAAGATCTGCCGGTTGGCTTGCAACAGCGGGTCGAAATTCTCAAGGCGCTCTATCGCGGCGCTCGCATCCTGATCCTCGACGAGCCTACCGGGGTACTGACCCCGCAAGAGGCGGATCACCTGTTCGAGGTGCTGAAAAAGCTGCGGGATCAGGGGGCGACCATCATCCTTATCACCCACAAGCTGCGAGAGATCCTGGCCATTACCGATCAGGTCTCCATCATGCGCCGTGGCGAGATGGTGGCGCACGTCGCCACCAAGGATACCGACAAGGAGCAACTGGCCGAGCTGATGGTGGGCCGCAAGGTACGCCTCAAGGTCGACAAGGGGCCAACCCAGCCCGGTGAAGCCAAGCTGAAGATCGAAGGGCTCAGCTATTTCGACGCCAGCAAGGTGGAGCGGGTCAAATCGGTCAGCTTCGAGGTGCGGGCCGGTGAAGTGGTCGGCATCGCCGGGGTCTCCGGCAACGGTCAGTCCGAACTGCTCAGCCTGCTTGGCGGCATTCTCAAGCCGAGCAAGGGCGGCTTCACCATCAGCAGTCGCAGCGGCGTGCACAAGGTGAGCGCGGAGCATCCGGCCGATCCCGAGCTGGTGCGCAACTACGGCCTTGGCCATGTGCCGGAAGATCGCCACAAGATGGGGCTGATCAACCGCTTCGAGGCGAAAGAGGCCTTTATTCTCGGTTATCACCGTCGCCCGCAATACAACAAGGGGTGGCTGCAGAATAAGGAGGCGATCCAGCAGGATTGTCAGGCCAAGATGGAGAAGTGGGACGTGCGCCCGCCCCATCCCGATCACAAGACCGCCAACTTCTCCGGTGGCAACCAGCAGAAGCTGGTGATCGCCCGTGAAGTGGAGCAGGACCCGGATGTGCTGTTGATCGGCCAGCCGACCCGCGGGGTCGATATCGGCGCCATCGAGTATATCCACCAGCAGATCATCGCCATGCGTGACAAGGGCAAGGCGGTGCTGCTGGTCTCGGTGGAGCTGGACGAGATCATGAGCCTCGCTGACCGGATTCTGGTGATTGCCGATGGTCGCATCGTCGGCGAGCTGGATGCCGCCAAAGCGGACGAGCGCACTATCGGCCTGATGATGGCGAACATAGTGCCGGATGAAGTTGCCAAGGAGGCCCACTGATGAGCCAAGTACGTATTCCTGCCTGGGTCTCCGTAGGCGTCTTGTCTGCGGTCAACATCCTGCTGGCCTTCCTGGTGTCGGCCATTCTGTTCTACTACCTCGACATCAACCCGGTCGATGCCGCCAAGATCATGTGGTACGGCGCGTTCGGCACCGGTGAAGGGGTTGGCTTTACCCTCTACTACGCAACCGGCTTTATCTTTACCGGTCTGTCGGTGGCGGTCGCCTTCCATGCCGGTCTGTTCAATATCGGTGGTGAAGGTCAGGCCTATATCGGCGGTCTCGGTGTCGGTCTGGTCTGTCTGATGCTCGGCGATGTGCTGCCGTTTGCCCTGCTGTTGCCGCTCTCCATCATTGCCGGTGGTCTGTTCGGTGCGGCCTGGGCCTTTATTCCGGCCTGGCTGCAAGCCAAGCGCGGCAGCCATATCGTGATCACTACCATCATGTTCAACTTCATCGCCGCCTCGCTGATGGCCTATCTGCTGGTGGAGGTGTTCAAGCCGCCCGGCTCGATGGCGACCGAGAGCAAGGTGTTTGCCGAAGCAAGCTGGCTGCCCAAGATGAGCGGGCTGGCGAACCTGTTCGGGATGGAGATCCCCAACAGCCCCCTTAACATCAGCTTCTTCTGGGCGCTGATCTGTGCGGCGCTGGTGTGGGTCTTTATCTGGCACACCCGCTGGGGTTACGAGATCCGCTCGGTCGGCGCCAGCCAAAGTGCCTCCGCCTACGCCGGTATCTCCTATCCCAAGGTGGTGATCCTGGCGATGGTCATCTCCGGCATGCTGTCGGGCTTCTTTGCCCTCAACGTGCTGCAGGGGGAGCTGCACCAGATCAAGCTCAACTTCGTGGAAGGGTTCGGCTTCACCGGTATCGCGGTGGCGCTGATGGGGCGCAATCATCCGGTCGGCGTCATCATCGCCAGCCTGCTGTTCGGTTTCCTCTATCAGGGGGGAGCCGAGCTCAGCTTCGAATTCGGTGTCGACCGCAACATAGTGGTGGTGTTGCAGGGTCTGGTGATCCTGTTCTGTGGCGCCCTTGAGCACATGATGCGCCCGCGCATCGAGCAGTTCTATCTGGCGTTTGCCAACCGCTCAGCCGCGCAAGCTAAAGGAGTCTGATCATGTTTGAAATTCTGATCCTGATGCTGGATGCGACCATTCGTACCGCGCCGCCTCTCATTCTGGCGGCCATGGCGGGTATGTTTTGCGAGCGCTCCGGGGTGGTCAACATCGCGCTGGAAGGCAAACTGCTGGCGGCGGCGTTCGCCAGTGGCGCGGCGGCGGCGGTCTCCGGTTCTGCCTGGGTAGGTCTGGGTGCCGGGGTGGGTGTCTCTATCCTGTTTGCCCTGATGCACGGCTTTGCCACCATCACCCACCGCGGTGATCAGGTGGTGAGCGGCATGGCCATCAACATTCTGGCGGCAGGTCTGACCGTGACGCTGGGCCGTTACTGGTTCGATCAGGGTGGCCAGACTCCGGCGCTCTCCGGCGATGCCCGTTTCGCCCCCATCGATCTGCCCTATGCCAAGGAGCTGTGGGATGTGCCGGTGATCGGCCAGCTCTACAGCGAGCTGCTGAGCGGCCACTCCCTGCTGGAGTACGTGGCGTTTGCCTGCGTACCGCTGGCCTGGTGGGTGATGTTCCGTACCCGCTTCGGTCTGCGTCTGCGGGCGGTGGGCGAGGCACCGGCAGCGGTCGATACCGCCGGTATCTCTGTGGTGCGGATGCGCTACACCGCGCTCCTCATCGGCGGCCTGCTGGCTGGTATCGGTGGCACCTATCTGGCGGTGGCCCAGACGGCCCAGTTCATCCCCAACATGAGTGCGGGCAAGGGCTTTATGGCGCTGGCGGCGCTGGTGTTCGGCAAGTGGCGCCCCTGGAATGCCATGGCCGCCTGTCTGCTGTTCGGCTTCCTTGATGCGGTCGCCATCCGCCTGCAAGGGGTCAGCATCGGTGGCTTCGCCATTCCGGTGCAGGCCATTGAGGCACTGCCCTACATCCTGACCGTGTTCCTGCTGGCCGGCTTTATCGGCCGTGCCGTGGCCCCCAAGGCGCTCGGTACCCCCTATGTGAAGGAGCGGGAGTAGCGCTTTTGATTGCGATACTCCCACCCAAGCAAATAACAGCAGGCCCACTTCGGTGGGCCTGTTTTTTTATGGGCGGTATGGGGCAGACCAGCCGGGATCTGGATGGTGTGATAGAGGGGGATGATGGCGTGAAGGGATAAATGGGCTGCGTGAACTGCTGCGGGTGGCGGCTGGCGTACAAGAGCTGACCCTCTGCCTGCACCATCAAAAACCCCCTCGTATCAGGAGGGGGTTGCAGAGGTTATTGCCGGATTAACCCTGAGGCTCAGGGGGCCAGCACCAGCTTGTAGACACCAAAGCCGGGGTGTTTGGCATCGGTGGGCGGCAGGGTCTCTACATAGTTCAGCTTGCCACCGGTCAGGGCTTGCGCCTCGCTGCGTGGCGAGCTGTAGATGCGCAGATCCAGATTGGCGGGCAGGGGGGCCAGCTGCCAGTTGTTGTCTGCCGGGGGCTCGAAACCGGCCGGATTCTTCTCTGCCAGATCCTTGAGGTATTCGGAGAGCACTTCGCGGGTTTCGAACTGATCTTCATGGACGATCACCTTGGCGTTGATGCCCGGGAAGTTGCCACCACCGCTGGCGCGGTAGTTGTTGGTCACCACGTAGAACATCTGGGCCGGGTCGATTGCCTTGCCCTGATAGGTGAGGTTGGTGATGCGATAGCTGTCGCTCACCTTGTTGCCATCCACATCGTAACGGGCAGGTTTGGTCACATCGACCTGATAGTTCACCCCGTCGATCACGTCGAAGTTGTAGGTGCGGTACTTCTCGTTCACCAGCCACTGGGTGGCGGTGCTGGCGGCATCGATCTTGTTGAACTGGACGGCGCTCTTCTCCAGCCACTCCTGTACGGTCGCGCCATTGATGGCGACTACCTGCAGGGTGTTGGGGTAGACATAGAGGTCGGCCACGTTGCGCAGGGAGATATCGCCAGCCGGTACATAGGTGAAGTCGGTCGGACCGTTGCGACCGCCCCGGAATGGCGCGGCTGCGGAGAGGATGGGCCATTTCTCCTTGAGCTGACCATCCTGTTGCAGCTTCTTGGCATGCCATAGCTGGGCGTCGCTGACGATCTGGATGGAGGGGTCATCCTGCACCAGTGCGAAGAAGCTGTGGATTGGCTTGGTGATCTTGCTGAGGGGCTCGTCCAGCCACTGGTTGGCCTGCTCGTGCTCGGCAATGACCTGATCGACTACCGCCTGATCTTCGGTGCTGGTGGCGCTACTGTCGATCTTGCGCAGCTGGGACTGGCTGGAGGCCACTTCCCAGCGACCCTCTTTCCAGGTCATGTGCAGGTCGATGATGCCGAGGTGATTGCCCCAGACGCCCGGCATCACGGTCGGTACGCCCGCCAGAGTGCCTTTCTCGTTGTCCACGTCGGTCATGTTGGGGTAGTCGCCCGGGAAGGTGCGGTGGGCGTGGCCCAGCAGCAGGGCATCGACCCCCTTCACCTTGGCCAGCGGCAGTGCGGCGTTCTCCATCATGGGTTCGCGCGGGTCACCTATGATGCCGGTATGGGCCACGACCACGACGATGTCTGCGCCCTTGGCGCGGATTTCGGGTACATAGTGCTCGGCGGTCTCGACCATATCGGCCACCACCACCTTGCCTTCCAGATTGCGTTTGTCCCACTGGGTGATCTGGGGCGGAGTCAGGCCCAGCACCCCGACCTTGATGGTCTGGGTATTGCCGTTGGCATCCTTCACCTGACGATCCAGCACCACATAGGGTTTGAACTTCTGTTTGCTCCAGTCGATGGTGCCCTTGCCATCACGGCTGAAGGCATCGGCCTGGAAGACGTTGGCGTTGATGTAGGGGTAGTTGGCCCCTTTCAGGGTCTCTGAGAGGAAGTCGAGACCGAAGTTGAATTCGTGGTTGCCCAGGTTGCCGACATCATAGCTCATGGTGTTGAGCGCCTTGATGGCGGGGTGGGTCTGCTTGCTCAGCCACTGCTGTTTGACCTGCTGGTCGTGGATATAGTCGGCCAGCGGGGTGCCCTGGATCAGGTCGCCGTTGTCGATCAGCAGGTTGTTGGCGTTCTCTTCGCGGGCCTTGCGGATCAGCACCGCGGTGCGGGCGAAGCCCAGCGAGGCATCCGGCTTGTTCTGGTAGTAGTCGTAGCTCAGCAGGTTGGAGTGGATATCAGAGGTTTCGATCAGCCGCAGGGTGAGATCACCGGGGGCCTGAGAGTTGTTGTCATCACAGCCGGACAGCAAAAAGATAACTGCCACCGCGCTCAGTTTGAGGGTGGTTTTCATTGTTGGATTCTCTTGTTATGGGTATGCCAGCGTGGTGCATTCTATCGACAGCAAAAGAATCCGATTGTGAGCAGGCTGGCAATTCGGGCTAATTACCCTCCTGTTAATAGAGCTATCGCTCTGATTTTCATCTGTTTTTTTGTCTTCCTTTAGGGCCGCTACTTTCGCTGCTTTTCCGCCGTGAGTCACCCTGTCGTCACCGCAGTGCGGTCGGGGCAAGCGGCGTGGCCTGCCGCTCCTGCGAGGCTGTAATGGTTGGTTACAGATCTCCATTCGACTGATAGATGACCTTTCCCTTAAATTCAGCGTCGATTGATTGCATCTAAAAATTACAAAGCGACAGCAAGGAATAAAAACTCATGAAAATGCACAACAAAGCGCTGCTGGCCATCGCCTGCGCTGCGGCCCTGTCTGCCTGTGACAGCGAAAAAGCGGCCAACAGCATCGCCAAGCGGGTGCCGCTGGCCCTGCCGGAGGCGGGCCTCTATGAAGCGAATCTGCTGAGCCGCGACGGCGACAAGGCGACGCCGCGCATGATCAAGGATCTGGATGGTCTGGCGCTGGTCTACCCGAAGGGTGAAACCGTGCAGCACTGGGGTGTCTGGGTGGATCATCAGGTGGGCAAGGTCGAGACCAACAGCCAGTGGCTGGGTCAGGCTGACCAGAAAGCCGACAAGGACGGGATCTACCCGGTGCAGCTGACCCGCACCAGCGAGCGGCTCGGCAGCGGCACTGCGGTGAGCACGGTAAGCAACAACCACAACCTCATCACCTTCCAGGATCAGCCGGTCATCGATCTGCAGGGCAAGGAGATCAAGCGCTGGTTTTTTGATTTCACCCGCACCGGCACCAAGTTCTCCGACAACTCCCCCATCTATTCCGGTTTCAGCGGTCATGTGGCGGTGACGGCCCTGACCACCAAAGCGGTGACCACGGCCAGCTGGAGTGCCACGGACAGCGATGGCTTCAGCAGCGACATGGTGGGCAAGGTGGATACCACCAACAACGGTGGCAAGCTGACGGTGGCGATCGAGTTTCCGGCAGCGGGTTGTACGCTGGTGGGCGAGGGGAGTGCCACTGCCGGGTTGAGCAAGCTCACCATGACCGGATTTGGCAAGTGCAACTTCAAGCAATCCGCCGCAGCCACGCCGATCGAGAACCTCTGGAATGCCGCTCTGGCCAGGGCGATGGATAACAGCGTCGCCTATGTCACCGCCTTTACCACGGATGACAAAAATGATGCACTGGTCATCGGTTTCCCCGACTCCAATGGCCTGCTGATCACCGCTGACAAGCGATAAGCAGCCAACGGCAGGGGCGGGCAAACGCACCTGAAACAACAAGGGAGCCAGTGGCTCCCTTGTTGTTTTCAACGCACGGTTTACAGCAAGAACAGGGTTGCCAGCCCGAGGAAGATAAAGAAGCCGCCGGTGTCGGTGATGGCGGTGATCATCACGCTGGCCCCCACTGCCGGATCGCGGCCGAGGCGGGTCATGGTCATGGGGATAATCACCCCCATCAGGGCCGCTACCAGCAGGTTGAGCATCATGGCCAGGGTCATCACGGCGCCGAGCGCCGCATCCTGATAGAGCAGGAAGGTGGCAATGCCCATGGTGCCGCCCCAGACCAGCCCGTTGATAAAGGCGACGCCGAGTTCCCGCAGCAGCAGGAAGGAGAGGTTGCCCGCCTGAATGTGCTGCAGCGCCAGCGCCCGCACTATCATGGTGATGGTCTGGTTGCCGGTGTTGCCGCCGATCCCGGCGACGATGGGCATCAGCGCCGCCAGAGCCACCAGCTGGGAGATGGTGTGCTCGAACAGGCCGATCACCCGCGAGGCGACAAAGGCGGTGCAGAGGTTGATGGCAAGCCAGGCCCAGCGGGTCTTGACCGCCTTGGAGACAGGGGCAAACACGTCTTCATCCTCGCTGATACCCCCCATACGGCGCAGGTCGGTGTCGCTCTCCTCATAGACCAGATCCACCACCTCTTCGACGGTGAGGCGGCCCATCAGCTTGCCCTTGCCATCCACCACGGCGGCGGAGAGCAAGTCATCCCGCTCGAAGGTGCGAGCCGCCGCTTCGTCGTTATCCTCCGGATCGAAGGTGACCGGATCCCGCTCCATCACGTCGCTCACCAGGGTGGCGGGCTTGTGCAGCAGCACTGTGGTGAGGGCCAGCTCCCCCAGCAGATGGTTGCGCCTGTCGATGACGAACAGCTTGTCGGTGTTGGCGGGGATCTTGCCGCGCAGCCGCAAATAGCGCTGCACCGTGGCCAGACTCACCTCGGGGCGGATGGTGATGATCTCGAAGTCCATCATGGCGCCGACGGTGTGCTTGCCGTAGCGGATCACCTCCCGCACCCGATCCCGCTCGGCGGGGGCCATATAGGTGAGCAGGCGCCCCATCAGGTTGCGTGGCAGGTACTGGCCCAGATAGATCTGGTCATCGATATCCAGGGAGCGCAGGGCGTGCAGCAGCTCCTTGTCGCTCATCCCGCTGATGAGGCTGTCCCACACCGTCTCCGACGCTTCGACCAGGATCTGGCCGCGCTTCTCCTCCTCCACCAGCGCCCACAGGGCATGACGCTCATCGGGCGGCAGCGACTCCAGCGCATCGGCGACGTCGGCGGCGGGCAACCCGTTGACCAGAGCTGTGAGTTCGCTGGTCTGATCGCGCTGCTCGGCATCCTGCACCACCTGCGGGTCGAGCAGGCTGTCGGTGAGGGCATCATCGCGCAGCAGCAGGGTGAGAATGCGGGATCTGTCATCCGCGCGCTGCCGGGCGCTGTTCTTGATGGGAAGAGACATGGGATGAATTCCTGAGATGGTAGCCAAGGGCTCAATGCCCATAGGATACCAGACTTAAAACAACAGGTTATGACCGTGATGGGAGAAGAGGGGGGTAAAAGTGAGGCCACCTGCTGGTGGCCTCATGGTGAGTTGCCGAGGATCCCTCAGGCGAGGGCTCGCTGAGCCTGTGGTGCCTCGCCAAACCAGGCGAGCCGGTCGGCCAGGGTCACCACCGAGCCCACCATGATCAGGGCCGGGCTTTCGACCCCCACCGCCAGCGTGGGCAGCTCATCGAGGGTGCCGCGAATAACCCGTTGGCAGGGCTGGGTGCCGCGCTCGATCAGCGCCACCGGGGTGTTGCCCGTCTTGCCGTGGGCCAGCAGCTGCTCGCGGATGGTGGCGCAGGATGAGAGCCCCATATAGAAGACCAGCGTCTGCCGATCTTTGGCCAGCAGCGGCCAGTCGAGATCCCGGGCTCCCCCCTTGCCGTGGGCGGTGACGAAGCGCACGCTCTGGGCGTGATCGCGGTGGGTCAGTGGAATGCCGGCGTAGGCGGCGCAGCCGCTGGCTGCAGTGATCCCCGGCACTACCTGAAAGCCGATGCCGCTGCCAACCAGCGTCTCCAGCTCTTCTCCGCCACGGCCGAAGATAAAGGGGTCGCCCCCCTTTAGCCGTACCACCCGCAGCCCCTTCTTCGCCTCCTCCAGCAACAGCTGGTTGATCCCCTCCTGCGGCACGCAGTGGTTGCCCGCCTGCTTGCCGACGAAGATGCGCTTGGCATCCCGGCGCACCAGCGCCATCACCTCGTCGGAGACCAGCCGGTCATAGACCACCACGTCCGCCTGCTGCATCTGGCGCAGGGCGTGCAGGGTGAGCAGGCCCGGATCGCCGGGGCCGGCTCCCACCAGCACCACTTCGCCACTGGAGTGGCTTTCATCGGCAAACAGGCTGTCGGCCAGCTGGTGGGCAGAGGCGTGATCGCCCCGCGCCAGTGCCTGCCCGAGCCGGTCGGCCCCGAGCAGCCGCTCCCAGAAGCGGCGCCGCTCCCCCATGCTGGCGAAGCGCGCCTTGACTCGCTCCCGCAGGCTGCCGGCAAAGGTCGCCACGGCCCCCAGATGTTGCGGCAGCAGGGCTTCGAGTTTCTCCCGCAGCAGCCGGGCCAGCACAGGCGCCTTGCCGCCGGAGGAGATGGCCACCATCAGCGGTGAACGGTCGATGATCGACGGCATGATGAAGCTGGAGCGTTTCGGGTCATCCACCACGTTGGCAAAGATCCGCGCCTGATTGGCGCTCTGGTAAACCAGCGCATTCACCTCGCGCCGATCGGTGGCGGCCACCACCAGCCACTTGCCCGCCAGTTGTTCCGGCACAAATTCACCGGCCAGCCACTCGATGCTGCCGTTGGCAGCCAGTCCCGCCAGCTCGGGGTCGAGCTCGGGCGCCACGACGGTGAGGCGAGCACCGGCATCCAGCAGCAGGCGCGCCTTGCGCTCCGCTACCTCGCCGCCGCCGACCAGCAGCACGGGTTTGTTGTCGAGTCGGCAAAAGATGGGCAAGTAGTCCATGGGGCCTCCGGATCAGGCGGTTCGGGTCTGGTTGGCGGTGCTGGTGCTCTCGCTCACCGCGACCGGGCGCTCAGCTTTCGGGGTGGCATACCAGTAGCCGAGGCCCATAAAGAGGACGCCGGAGACGGTGTTACCCAGCGTCACCCACAGCAGGTTGTGGCCGATGCCGCCCAGGGTGTAGGCATCCGAGTGGGCACCAAACCAGGAGAGGGCAAACAGGGTCATGTTGGCGATGGAGTGCTCGTAGCCGGAGGCGATAAAGGCCAGCAGGCACCACCAGATGGCGATGAAGCGGGCGGCTCCTTCGGTGCGCAGCGCCATCCAGATGGCGAGGCAGACCAGCCAGTTACAGAGGATCCCCTTCATAAACAGGGTCAGCGCCGGGGCCTGGGTCTTGGCCAGCGCCACCTTGTGGGCCAGACTGCCCGCATCCGGCAGCAGGCTGCCGCCGTAGGAGTAGATCAGCGCCACCACAACGGAGCCAATCAGATTGCCCGCCCAGGTCTGCGGCAGGATGCGCAGCAGATCGGCCATGGTGATCTTGCCCGTCTTCACCCCGAAGGTGAGGAACATGGTGTGGCCGGTAAACAGCTCGGAGCCGGCGATGATCACCAGCGTCAGGGCGATGCCGAAGGTGGCCCCCATCACCAGCGGCCGGATGGCGGGATCCACCAGATTGCCGAGGGTGAAGATGAGGATGATGCCGAGGCCCACATAGGCCCCCGCCATGGCGGAGCTGAGCCAGAAGCCGAGCTTGTCGCTGCGCTCGAAGCGGTTGATGCGGGCCGCGTTGGCGGCGCACTTGTTGATGGTTTCCGTGTACATCTTGTGAGTCCTTGAAAGGGCTGCCCTCAGGCAGCCCGAAAGAGAGTGAAATCGGTTTTAGACGGCGATCCAGACCTGCTGGTCGCGCACTTCAACGGGATAGCTTTGAACCGACATCGCAGGGTTGTCGAAACAGTGGCCATCGCTCAGACGAAAGCGCTGCTTCTTGAGCGGGCTGGCCACCCAGAGTTCGCCGTCGTGTTCGCAGATCAGGCCCCGCGACAGCACGTTGGCGGCGAAGAAGGGGTCCCGGTTGTCGATGGCGAACACCTCGGCGGCCACGCTCGGGCGGAACAGGGCGATCTGGCGCCCTTCCAGCAGGGCACAGACGCCGGTGCCCGGCAGGATGTCGTTGAGTTGGCAGGCAAGTTTCATCATTTGGTTTCCACCTCAATCTGGTAGACGGGGATGCGCTCGGCCGGGGTCGCCGGTCGATGCTGGTCGCGCTCGGCGACGAACTGGACGTCCGGGTCGCGCTTGTCGCTGTTGATGAAGTGGCTGAAGCGCTTGAGTGCCTCCTCTTCATTGAGGGTGCGCGACCATTCGCACTCGTAGCTGTCGATCAGGGTCTGGATATCGCGCTCCAGCGTCTCGGCCAGCCCCAGCTTGTCGTCGACGATCACCTCGCGCAGGTAGTCGACGCCCCCTTCCAGATTGCCGAGCCAGACCGAGGTGCGCTGCAGTTTGTCGGCGCTGGTGACGTAGAACATCATAAAACGGTCTATCAACCGGACTAACGTCTCGCGGTCGAGGTCAGAAGCCAGCAGGTCGGCGTGGCGCGGCTTCATGCCGCCGTTGCCGCCAACATAGAGATTCCAGCCCGCGTCAGTAGCGATGATGCCGACGTCCTTGCCCTGCGCTTCCGCACATTCGCGGGTACAGCCGGAGACGCCGAACTTCATCTTGTGGGGGGTACGAATGCCCTTGTAGCGGTTCTCGAGGAAGACCCCGAGGCCGACGCTGTCCTGCACGCCGAAGCGGCACCAGGTGCTGCCGACGCAGGTCTTGGCCATGCGCAGCGCCTTGGCGTAGGCCTGACCGGTCTCGAAGCCCGCCGCCAGCAGCTTGCGCCAGATGGCGGGCAGATCATCCTTCCGGGCCCCGAACAGGCCGATGCGCTGGGCGCCGGTGATCTTGGTGTAGAGCTGGTAGTCGCGGGCCACTTCGGCCACCGCCAGCAGCCCTTCCGGAGTCACTTCACCGCCGGCCATGCGCGGGATGACGGAATAGCTGCCGTCCTTCTGCATGTTGCCGAGGAAGATGTCGTTGGTGTCCTGCAGCGGGATATTGCGCGGGCTCAGCACATGCTCGTTCCAGCAGGAGGCGAGGATGGAGCCGACGGTTGGTTTGCACACTTCGCAGCCATAGCCTTGGCCATGCTTGGCCAGCAGCTCGTCGAAGCTCTTGATCCCCTCCACCTTGACCAGATGGAACAGCTCCTGACGGGAGTGGGGGAAGTGGGCGCAGAGGTGGTTGTTGACCTCGATGCCCTGCTTCACCAGCTCGGCGTTGAGCACCTGACTGATGAGCGGCACACAGCCGCCGCAGCCGGTACCGGCCTTGGTGTGCTGCTTGATGGCGGCCAGGGTGGTGTGACCCTCGGCCACCGCCTGAGCGATGTCGCCCTTGGAGACGTCGAAACAGGAGCAGATCTGGGCGCTTTCCGGCAGGGCATCCACCCCCAGGGTCGGCTTGGCACCGGCGTAGGCGGGCAGGATTAGGGTGTCCGGGTGGCTCGGCAGCGGCAGGGCGTTGAGCATCATCTGCAGCAGGTTGCCGTAATCTTCCACGTCACCCACCAGCACGGCGCCGAGCAGGCGGCTGTTGTCTTCGCTCACCACGATCTTCTTGTAGACGCCAGCTTGGTCATCTTGAAAGACATAGCTGTGGCTGCCCGGAGTGCGGCCGTGGGCATCGCCGATGGAACCGACGGAGACGCCGAGCAGTTTCAGCTTGGCACTCATGTCTGCTCCCTCGAAGCGGCTGTCGCCGCCGAGCAGATGGTCGACGGTGATCTGGGCCATCTTGTAGCCCGGCGCCACCAGCCCGAAGAAGCGGCCCTGCCAGGCGGCGCACTCGCCGATGGCGTAGATGTCGGGGTCGGAGGTGAGGCAGTGATCGTCGATGACGATGCCGCCGCGCTCGGCGATGGCGAGATCACCGTAGCGGCCAAGGGTATCTTGCGGGCGAATGCCGGTGGAGAAGACCACCACGTCCACTTCCAGTTGGCTGCCGTCGGCAAAGGCGAGGCGGTGTTTCGCCTGCTCGCCGCCATGCATCAGGATCTCGCTGGTGCTCTTGCTGGTGTGCACCTGCACGCCCATGGATTCAATCTTGCGGCGCAGCAGCTGGCCGCCCTGACCGTCGAGCTGCTCGGCCATCAGCACAGGGGCAAACTCCACCACGTGGGTTTCGAGACCGAGCGCCTTGAGGGCGCCGGCGGCTTCGAGGCCAAGCAGGCCACCCCCGATCACCACCCCGCTCTTGCCACTCTTGGCGGCGCTGCGGATGGCTTTCAGATCCTCGATGGTGCGATAGACGAAGCATTCGTGGTGCTGACTGCCCTGGATGGGCGGCACCCAGGGGTAGGAGCCGGTGGCCAGCACCAGCTTGTCGTACTCGACCACAGTGCCCTTGTTGGAGTGCACTTCGCGGTTGGCCCTGTCGATTTTTTTCACCGCTTCGCCGAGTAGCAGGCGGATGCCGTGCTTGTCGTAGAAGCCGGGTTTGACGAGGGAGAGATCTTCGCTGGTGTGATGGGAGAAGTAGGAGGAGAGATGGACGCGATCGTAGGCGGGACGGGGTTCTGCACCGAAGACGGTGATCTCGTAGCGGCCCGGGTCGGCCCGCTCGATCAACTCTTCGATGAAGCGGTGCCCCACCATGCCGTTGCCCACAACGACCAGTCTGACTTTGCTCATGATTGCCTCTAGTTTGGAGTAATAAAACATCATTCTGGGGCTAGGCTACCCAGTCAGTCGGGGCTGGCGATTGATGCAAATCAAGTGTCTATTTATATATCTCGTCAGGGGTAATTCGATAAAATTCAAAGATATACAAAAATAGGTATACCAGTTGATGATTTCTGCGCTGGCTTGGAGTGAGGGATGGCTGAGAGCAAGAGCGCTTTAGCAAAAGCCGGGGAGTGAAAACTTCTGTCGGAAAAAGCCGATCTCGCACTGGGCGAGACCGGCATCAGTTGAGCAAGGCTGTGCGTCAGGCGATATGGCGGCGGAACATGGCGAGCGCCAGCGACAGGGTGACCCCGGCGATGGCGAGCAGCGGCCATAACAGGGGCCAGGCGGCCGACCAGTCGAACCCCTTGAGGAAGACCCCCTTGAGCAGCACGATGAAGTGGGTGAGGGGGTCGATGGCCGCTAGCCACTGGAACACCTGCGGCATGTTCTCCACCGGCGAGATGTAGCCCGAGAGGATCACCGCCGGTACGGTGAAGGAGAAGACCCCGAGAAAGGCCTGCTGCTGGGTCGAGCAGAACGACGAGATGAAGAGCCCGATCCCGGCCAGTGCCAGCCCGTAGCAGACCATGCCCGCCATCAGAAGGCTGAGGCTGCCGGCAAAGGGGAGGTGAAAGACGAAGCGGGCGGCCAGCGCGACTATGCACCCTTGCCCCACCGCCACCATGATGCCGGGCACCGCCTTGCCCGCCATGATCCAGCCAGCGGTGAGGGGGGAGACCAGCAGCTGATCGAAGGTGCCCTCTTCCCGCTCCCGCGCGACCGAGAGGGCGGTGACAATCAGGCAGCCGGTGGTGGTGATGATGGCCACCAGTGCCGGCAGGATATGCCAGTGGAACTCGACGTTGGGGTTGTAGAGGTTGCGCACTGCCAGCTCGGGTTGCCCCTTGCCCTCACTTTGCCAGCGGGCGATCACCTGACTGATGTAGCCCGCCGCCACCTGACCGCCGTTGGAGCGGCGGCCATCGATAATCAGCTGCACCTTGGCCGGTTCGCCCCGCGCCAGCCGACGCGAGAAA
>NZ_QAJD01000142.1:38747-41050 GCF_003061465.1 Aeromonas sp. HMWF017 | reverse complement strand
CCCGCCTCGCCTTGCACCGGGATGATGGTGGTAAAGGCGGGCATATGGGTGAGGCGCTCCAGCAGCTCGCGGCTCTGGGCGCCGCCATCCTGGTTGTAGATGGCCAGCGTGTTGCCGGTCACCTCCAGAGTGGCGGCGAACGGGAAGAGGGCGGTTTGCAGCAGCACCGGCATGATGAGCAGAAAGCGCCCCTGAGTATTGCCCATCAGGGCCTGCAGCTCTTTTCGGATCAGCCACCAGAGTCGGATCAGCATGAGTTACTCCAGAGTGCGCCGCGTCTTGCGGGCGGTCAGGGCCAGCCAGAAACCCGCCAGCAGCAGCAGACAGAAACCGTTGACCAGCAGGATCGAGAAGACGCTGCCTGCCTGATAGAGGGTCTGCAGCGAGCTTGCGAAGTAGCGGGCCGGAATGAGGTGGGTGATGGCCCGCAACAGCGGCGGCATGCTGGCGATCTCGAACACGAAGCCCGACAGCATCACCGCGGGCAGAAAGGCGGCGATCAGCGCCGCCTGCGCGGCATTGAACTGGCTGCGCATCACGGTGGAGAGGAACAGCCCGAGTCCGAGGGCGCTGCCGAGAAAGACGCTGGTGACCAGAAAGAGCAGCAGCAGGGAGCCGCGCCATGGCACCGCCATCACCGCCACCGAGAAGAGCAGGCAGAGCAGCATGGCGATGATGCCGAGGCCGTAGTAGGGCAGCAGCTTGGAGAGCAGCAGCTCCCCCTTGGTGACCGGGGTGGCGAGCAGCGCCTCCATGGTGCCGCGCTCCCACTCCCGAGCCACCACCAGCGAGGTGAGCAGGGCACCGATGATGGTCATCACCACCGCAATGGAGCCCGGCACCAGAAAGTTGCGGCTCACCAGCGCCGGGTTGAACCAGGCGCGGCTCTCTATCGACACCGGCATGGCGACCCCCTCGCCAGCAAGCCACCCCTGCCAGATCCCCTGCACATAGTTGGTGACGAAGTTGGCGGTGTTGGGCTCGGAGCCGTCAGTCAGCAGCAGCGCCTGCGGCGTGCCATTGCTCTGACCGACCATGGCGCGGGAGAAGCCGTCATCGATCACCAGCAGGCCGCGGATCTCGCCACGGGCCAGACTGGCGAGCAGGGACTCCCTGCTCGGGCCGCTGTGGATCTCCAGCGCGGTTGAGCCGCGCAGGGCCTGCTCCAGCCGCACCGCCGGGGCGCCGCTATCGGTACGCCAGATGCCGAGGCGCAGATGGTCTACATCCAGATTGATGGCGTAACCCATTACCACCAGCAGCACCACCGGCATGATGAAGGCGATGAGGATGCTGCTCGGATCGCGGACGATTTGCAGCGTCTCCTTGCGGCAGAGGGCCAGCAGTCGCCGACGGTTGATGCTCATGCGTCCTCCTCGCTGGCCCGCTCGACCAGGGTGATAAAGGCCTCTTCCATTGTTGGCAAAGAACAGGTCGGCAAGGAACCGGTTGGCAAAGAGGTCACCGCCTCTTTGGCGGCCAGCCCCTTGAGATCGTCCGGGGTGCCGAGCGCCAGCAGCTTGCCGCGATAGATGAGGGCGATGCGGTCGCAATACTCCGCCTCATCCATAAAGTGGGTGGTGACCAGCACGGTGACGCCGTGGTCGGCCAGCGCGTTGATGTGCGACCAGAACTCGCGCCGGGTCACCGGATCGACCCCGGAGGTGGGCTCGTCGAGGAACAGCAGCGGCGGCTCGTGCAGCAGGGCGCAGGCCAGCGATAAGCGCTGGCGCAGACCGAGCGGCAGGGATTCCGCCTTTTGATCGAGCCAGGGGGCGAGGGAAAAGGCAGTCACCATGGCGTCGATCCGCGTCTGCTGGTGGCGGCCGAACAGGCCGTAAATACCGGCGAAAAAGGAGAGGTTCTGCGCCACGGTGAGCTGCTTGTAGAGGGAGAACTTCTGCGCCATGTAGCCGAGGCGCTGGCGCGCCGCCGAGGGGCTGTGGGCCAGATCGATGCCGGTCACCAGCGCCTGCCCCTCGCTCGGCCGCAGCAGGCCGCACTCCATCTTGAAGGTGGTGGACTTGCCCGCCCCGTTGGGGCCGAGCAGGCCGAAGATCTCGCCGCGGCGCACCGCAAAGCTGACATCATCGGTGGCGGCAAAATCGCCGAACCGCTTGGTGAGGTGGCGCGCCTCGATCACCGCTTCGGGGGAGACCCCCTGCGGCAGTTCGGCTTCCCGCATCCCGGCCGCCAGACTCGACTCCCCGCCGGGGCCGCCGCCGAGCAGGTCGATAAAGGCATCTTCCAGCCGGGGCTGGGCCGGTTGAAAGGAGCCGTTGGCGAGATGCAGCTCCGCCAGC
>NZ_QAJD01000142.1:0-38720 GCF_003061465.1 Aeromonas sp. HMWF017 | reverse complement strand
CCGCCGGGTGAGCCAGTGCCCGGCGCAGCAGGGCGCGTCGCTCACGGCCATCCAGTTGTCCCGCCTCCAGCAGCCAGCAGCGGCTGGCCATGGCCCCCATCAGATCGGCCGGCGTGCCGCTGGTGCGCACCTCGCCATCCGCCATCAGCAGCACGTGGTCGCACAGCTCCGCCTCATCGAGATAGGCGGTACTCCAGAGCACCGTCATCCCCCCTTTTGCCAGCTCGCGCACCATCTGCCAGAGGGCGCGGCGGGAGATGGGATCGACCCCGACCCCCGGTTCGTCGAGCAGCAGCACATCCGGGGTGCCGAGCAGGGCGCAGGCCAGCCCGAGCTTCTGTTTCATCCCGCCAGAGAGCTTGCCCGCCGGGCGCGCGGTGAAACGGGCAAGATCGGTGAAGGCGAGCAGCCGCGCGAAGGTGGGCGTGCGTTCGGGCTCCAGTACGCCGCGCAAGTCAGCGTAGAGGGTGAGGTTCTCCAGCACGCTGAGATCCTCGTAGAGGCCGAACTGCTGGGGCATGTAGCCGAGGCGCTGACGCAGCAGATCCCCCTCGCTCACCGGGTCCAGCCCCAGCACCCGGATGGTGCCCGCTTCCGGGATCAGCAGACCGGCCAGCAGGCGCAGCAGGGTACTCTTGCCCGCGCCATCGGGGCCCACCAGCCCGGTGATGCCGCCAGTCGGAATGGTGGCCGAGATGGCGTTGAGGGCGACCCGCTCGCCAAAGCGTTTGGTGAGCCCCTCAAGGGAGATGGCGCAGCTCATGGCGCCAGCCTGACGGTGACCGGCATCCCTTGGCGCAGGGCCGGGTCGGGATCCTGCACCACGATGCGCAGCCGGTAGACGAGGTGAGTGCGCAGGTCCGGCGTCTCCACCGATTTCGGGGTGAACTCGGCGGTGGGCGAGACAAAGCCCACCACCCCGTGATAGGGCTGATCCGGCCGCGAGTCGGTGGTGAGGGTCACCCTGGCGCCGCTCGGGAAGTGACCGAGCCAGGGCTCCTCCACATAGGCGCGCACCCAGACCGGCACGGTCAGGGAGAGGTTGAAGGCGGTCGCTCCGCTCTGCACCATGCTGCCGTTCTCGATGGCGCGGCTGATGATGATGCCGTCGCTGGGGGCGGTCAGGCTGGCATCCGCCAGCGCCAGTTCGGCACTGGCGAGCGCCGCTTTGGCCCCTTCCAGCTGGGCATCGGACTGGGCAATCTCTTCCGGGCGATAGCCGGTTTCGAGCTGGGCGAGTTGTTCGCGTGCCGAGCGTACCTGCGCCCGGGTCTGATCCCGCTGGGAGCGGGCGGTATCGAGCTGACCGCGGGAGATGGCGCCGGTGGCGGCCAGTGCGCTCTGGCGGCGCCACTGCTGGTCGGCCTCCAGCGCAGCGGCTTCGGCAGCGGCCAGTGCGGCCCGGGCGCGGTCGGTCTCTTCGCTGCGATAGCCTTTGTGGATCAAGGTGTTGGCGGCAGCGAGCGCGGCCAGATTGGCGCGGGCGCTGTCGCGGCTGTGGGTGAGGGGAACCGGATCGAGACGGGCCAGCAGTCGACCGGCTTTTACCCTATCCCCCTCATCAACCAGCACCTGATCGACGCGGCCGCCGACCCGAAAGGCCAGATTGACGTCGCGAATATCGACATTGCCGTAGAGGATGGAGCCGTCGGCGGGGCGCCCCTGCCACCAGAGGTAGCCGCCGATAACGGTTAGCAGCAGGGCTGCGATGGCAATGCGTTGCTTCATACCGCTTCTCCTTGAGGATGGCGCTGCAACCAGAGGTCACCACTGAGAACAGCCAGCAGCAGAGCTACCATCGCGATGCGTTGCTTCATGCCGCGTCTCCTTCTTTCATATCGGTGGGGCGCAGGCCGCGCAGGGCCCATACCAGCCGCTGTCTGGCGGCCTCGGGGTTGTCTATCTGGCTGAGAAAGGGGGCGGCCTGTTCGGGCAGCCAGCCGAGTTGGCGACCGCTGCCGGCGATCACCAGCGGCAGGCCGACCGACCCCATGATGAAGATCATCAGCTGGAGCGGGTGACTCGCGACCAACGAACCTTCCGCCTGTGCCATCCGTACCTGTTCGATCAGCAGCAGGGGGTGGCGGCGCGGCAGGCTGAGCAGAAAGCGTTGGGCCGCCCCTTCGCCCGCCAGCGCATCGCCAAACAGGTGGTTGATAAAGCCGCGCTGGCGCGCCACCAGCCCGATCAGCGCCTCCATGGTTGCTTCGAAGGTGGCGATGGCGGAGGGGTAGGAGCCCTTGGCCGCTACCGCTTTGAGCTCGTCATAGAGGGGGGCGTACCAGAGCTCGACCAGCTCGTCGATAAAGGCGTCGCGGTTGCCGAAGTGGTAGACGAAGGAGCCGAGGTTCACCTCGGCCGCCGCCGCCAGCTCGCGCACCGTCAGGCCGCGCAGCCCCTTCTCGGTGGCGATGGCGAGGCCGGTATCGAGCAGTTTTTGCCGGGTCGGATTCATCTTTCTGGTTCCTGTTGCGCAGATTTCGATCTGATTTATACGTATGTATAAATCAATTGCGCAGAAGTAGACAGATCTTTTTTTGAGCAGATTTCAGCAGGGATGAAAAACGACGGGCGTTGGCAAGGGGAGGTTTGGAAATGCGCTGGGATTGAACGGGTTGCCGCAGATAAGGGCCAGAATCCGGGCAGATGACGGAGGCGGTGGAGAAATAAAAAACGCCTCCGCGAAGGGAGGCGTTTTATCGGGAGGTGCGCGCTTACAGAATAAAGCGGCTCAGGTCCTCGTCTTCAATCAGCTTGCCGAGGTGGGCGTTGACGTAGTCGGTGTCGATGACAAAGGTCTCGCCGGACTTCTCGGAGGCGTCGTAGGAGATATCTTCCATCAGGCGCTCCATCACGGTGTGCAGACGACGGGCACCGATGTTCTCGGTACGCTCGTTGACCTGCCAGGCCGCTTCGGCCAGACGGCGGATGCCATCCTTGGTGAACTCGATGTTGACCCCTTCGGTGGCCATCAGCGCCTTGTACTGATCGGTCAGCGAGGCATTCGGTTCGGTCAGGATACGCTCGAAGTCATCTGTGGTCAGCGCGGTCAGCTCGACCCGGATCGGCAGACGGCCCTGCAGCTCGGGGATGAGGTCTGACGGCTTGGCGATCTGGAAGGCGCCGGAGGCGACAAACAGGATGTGGTCGGTCTTGACCATGCCGTGCTTGGTGTTGACGGTGCAGCCCTCGACCAGCGGCAGCAGGTCGCGCTGTACCCCTTCACGGGAGACATCGGGGCCGGAGCTCTCGCCACGCTTGCAGATCTTGTCGATCTCGTCGAGGAAGACGATGCCGTTGTTCTCGACTGCGGCGATTGCCTTCTGCTTCAGCTCTTCCGGATTGACCAGACGAGCCGCTTCCTCTTCGATCAGTGCCTTCATGGCCTCTTTGACCTTGATCTTGCGCTTCTTCTTCTGGTTCTGGCCCAGGTTCTGGAACAGCCCCTGCAGCTGGTTGGCCATCTCTTCCATGCCCGGCGGGGTCATGATTTCGACGCCCATCGGGGAGGCGGAGAGCTCCAGCTCGATCTCTTTGTCATCCAGCTGACCTTCCCGCAGTTTCTTGCGGAAGATTTGGCGGGTGTTGGAGTTGTCGGCTTTCTCTTCCTCACCCCAGGTGTTGCGCGGGTTGGGCAGCAGGGCGTCGAGGATGCGCTCTTCGGCGGCTTCCTCGGCGCGGTATTTCATCTTCTCCATCTCGGTTTCGCGCACCAGCTTGATGGCGGCATCGGTCAGATCGCGGATGATGCTGTCCACTTCCTTGCCGACATAGCCCACTTCGGTGAACTTGGTCGCTTCCACCTTGATGAAGGGGGCGTTGGCCAGCTTGGCCAGACGACGGGCGATCTCGGTCTTGCCGACACCGGTCGGGCCGATCATCAGGATGTTTTTCGGGGTCACTTCATGGCGCATCTCTTCATCGAGTTGCATCCGGCGCCAGCGGTTGCGCAGGGCAACGGCAACGGCGCGCTTGGCATCGGCCTGACCAATGATGTGTCTGTCCAGCTCGTGGACGATTTCTCTCGGGGTCATCTCGGACATGATGGTGTTCCTGTATCCGGGGCGGGCAGTGCCCACCCCTTGGAGAATGGGGTTTGGCTGGTGGCCTTATTTGGCTGCGTAGTCCAGCACTTCGATGGTGTGGTTGCCGTTGGTGAAGACGCAGATGTCGCCCGCAATCTTGAGGGACTTCTCGACAATGGTCCTGGCATCCAGCTCGGTGTTTTCCAGCAGCGCGATGGCGGCGGACTGGGCGAAGTTGCCGCCGCTGCCGATGGCGATGAGATCGTGCTCCGGCTGCACCACGTCACCGTTGCCGGTGATGATGAAGGATTTGTGTTCGTCGGCCACGGCCAGCAGCGCTTCGAGGCGGCGCAGGGCGCGATCGGTGCGCCAATCTTTGGCCAGCGCCACGGCGGCGCGCTCCAGATTACCCTGATGGGCCTGCAGTTTTGCTTCGAAACGCTCGAGCAGGGTGAAGGCGTCGGCGGTACCGCCAGCGAAACCGGCCAGCACCTTGCCGTTGTAGAGACGATGAACCTTGCGGGCATTGCCCTTCATGACGGTGTTGCCAAGAGAGACCTGGCCATCGCCACCGATGACGACCTGACCGTTGCGGCGAACTGAAACTATGGTAGTCACTTTACTTACCTCGCTTGAGCCGAATGACGGCCTGACTGTGCATGGCAAGAAAGATGGGGATGGCAAACGGGCTTTTCAACCCTGCCTTTTGTCAGGATAAACGGGCTGGCAAACAGGGTGGGTGCGAGAGGCACCAAAAGAACAGGGCTGGGGGTTGCCACCCGGCCCTGCGTCATCGGTAAGCGGATTACCCTTTCTTGGGAATGCAGCCGCTGATGCCGGAGCTCTGCAGCTTGCTGTTGGCCGCGTCGGCGGCGGCCTTGCCGTTGAAGGGGCCGACCATCACCTTGTAGACGGTGCCGTTGGCGCCATTGATCACCTGCAGGCTGGAAGAGAGACCGGCGGTGAAGGCGATGCGTGCCTTGAGCGACTCTGCAGAATCCTGCGAGCGCAGGGCGGCGCACTGCATCATGTAGCGACCGCTGTCGGCGGCTGCGGTCTGGGCTGGCGGGGTGGCCGCTTTGGCCTTGGCCGCTTCGGCGCGCTCCCGTTCCAGCTCGGCGCGGATTTCCCGCTCCATCCGTTCCCGTTCTGCCTTGCGGTCGATTGCCTGCTCTTGCGCGTTGGCAACCGGCGCTCCGGAGGTGGAAGGGGTGGTCGCCGGATTGGGCTGATAGGGCTTGGGCTGGCCGATGGGCGTTCCCGGTTGGGGAATGTCGGTCGGCACCGGCTGCGGCAGTTTTTCCGGCTGCAGGGTCATGGTATCTGCCGGTGGCGGCGGCAGCACACCCGGCTGGGTCGGCGGCTCTATGATATCGACCTGCTTGTTCTCAAGCCGTTCGATGTAGCTCCACTTCTCCTGAGGCAGCCCGTTATTCTGCGCTTTTGGCTTGTTGGCCTTTACCTGCTCCTCAATGGTGGGGGCATCGTTGCCCTTGCCATTGATCATGTAAAGGAAGCCACCAAAGCCTGCCAGCAGTGCCACCACCAGCAGCACTGGAATAACAGGAAAGCGGCGAGGGGCCGCTTTCTTGGTATTGCGGCCACCCGCCCGACGTCGCGGGCGGCTGCCGACATAATCCCGGGTTGCCATCTATTACATGCGCTCCAGGGTATGGATGCCCAGTACGCCGAGGCCCAGTTTCAGCACCTTGGCGGTGGCGGCACACAGCAGCAGACGGCTCTGACGGGTCGCTTCGTCCACGCCATCCTTGTTGATCGGGCAGGCTTCATAGAAGGTCATGAAGTTGCCGGACAACTCGTACAGGTAGGTACAGAGCAGGTGCGGCATGCCTTTGTCTGCCACGCCGTTGACCGCGTCGGAGAACTGGATCAGCTTCTGGGCCAGCACCTCTTCGGCCTCTTCGTTCAGGGTTACGTTGCCGGTCAGCGTCTCGGCATCGATGTTGGCCTTGCGGAAGATGGACTGGATACGGGTGTAGGCATACTGCAGGTAAGGGGCAGTGTTGCCTTCAAAGGAGAGCATCATGTCCCAGTCGAAGATGTAGTCGGTGGTACGGTTCTTGGAGAGATCTGCATACTTCACCGCGCCCATGGCGATGGCGTTGACCACGTTGGCCTTCTCTTCGGCAGAGAGGTCGCTGTTGCGGCTCTCCAGCAGGGCGGCGGCGCGCTCTTCGGCCTCGTTCAGCAGATCAACCAGCTTGACGGTGCCACCGGAGCGGGTCTTGTAGGGACGACCATCTTTGCCCAGCATCATGCCGAAGGCGTGGTGCTCAAGCGGTACAGATTCCGGCACATAGCCCGCCTTGCGGGTGATGGTCCAGGCCTGCATCAGGTGCTGGTGCTGACGGGAGTCGATGAAGTACATGACCCGGTCGGCGCCCAGGGTTTCATAACGGTATTTGGCACAGGCGATGTCGGTGGTGGTGTAGAGGAAACCGCCATCGCTCTTCTGGATGATGACGCCCATGGCCTCGCCATCCTTGTTCTTGAACTCGTCCAGGAAGACCACGGTAGCGCCTTCGCTCTCGACCGCCAGCCCCTTGGCTTTCAGGTCGGCAACGATTTCCGGCAGCATGTCGTTGTACATGGACTCGCCCATGATGTCCTTGTTGGTCAGGGAGACATTCAGGCGGTCGTAGTTGATCTGGTTCTGTTCCATGGTCATGTCGACCAGCTTCTTCCACATGGTGCGGCAGTACTCATCGCCGCCCTGCAGCTTGACCACGTAGTTACGGGCGCGCTCGGCGAAGGCTTCGTCTTCGTCGTAGCAACGCTTGGCCTGGGTGTAGAAGGCTTCCAGATCCTTGAGCGCCATGTCGCTGGCGTGCTCGTTGGACATCTTCTCCAGATAGGCGATCAGCATGCCGAACTGGGTACCCCAGTCGCCGATGTGGTTGGCACGGATCACTTTGTGGCCGAGGAACTCCAGCGCACGCGCAGCCACGTCACCGAGTACGGTGGAGCGGATATGGTGTACCGCCATCTCTTTGGCCACGTTGGGGGCGGAGTAGTCCACCACCACGGTCTGCGGGGTCGGCAGCTTCACGTTGGCGTTGGCAGAGGTCACCATGGCCTCGACCTGACCGGCCAGCCAGCGCTGGTCGAAGAAGAAGTTGATGAAGCCGGGACCGGCGATCTCGACCTTGGCGATCAGGTCGGAGGCGGGCAGGTGCTCGATGATGGCCGCTGCCAGCTCACGGGGATTCTTGCGGGCCGGTTTGGCCAGCAGCATGGCCAGGTTGGTAGCCAGGTCGCCGTGAGCTTTTTCCTTGCATCGGTCTACTTGCACGCGGGCTTCCAGGTCCGCCGGCAGGACGCCTGCTGACTTGAGATTGGCTACCGTTTGTTCAAGTAGATGATGAATATGCTCTTTCATAACTGACCACCAAGGTTGCGCGTCGAAAAATGACTGATATATAAGGGCGTGAATTTTACCCGCATCGGCCCGAGAAAACTATAGGGATGACCCGCCGCTCGCTGTCGGGCGGATATTTCACTGCGTTTGGCGCCATATTCCAGAATATTGGGCGGAAATTATGGTGCTTATCCATTTCTACTGCATATCGAAGCGGCTTGTCCAGGCTATTTTCCCCTGATTGTTAAGGGTTTTTCCTTTCCCGATGACGGGAATGATCTCCTCTCTCTGGCCCGGCGTATCAACAGAGGTTCCCAACCGAGGAGTTTACGATGCGACTGGCGCTGTTTCCCCTATCTGCCCACCTGCTGCCTGGCGGCATCATGCCGCTGCGGATCTTCGAACCGAGATACCAGCGGATGATCGCCGAGGCGGGGGAGGCCGGCTTTGCCCTCTGCATGGTGGACCCTCGCCAGCCCGACGCCCTGCGCAACATGCTGCCCATCGCCACCCGGGTCACCATCATCGATTTCGACCGGCTGCCGGACGGCATGCTGGGGATCACGGTGCAGGGGATGGAGCGGGTGCAGATAGAGGATCTGTGGCAGGAGCAGGACGGCCTGCGCATCGGCGAGGTGACGCCGCTGACTGCCTGGCCGCCCCGCCGGCTCCATCCCGATCAGCAGCCGCTGGTCGATGCGCTGCGGGAAGTATTTGCCGACTATCCCGATTATGCCGCCCTCTATCCCGCGCCCCGCTGGGACGATGGCAACTGGGTGGCCCAGCGTTGGCTGGAGGTGCTGCCGATCCCCCCCGAGCAGAAGCAACAGCTGCTGGCCGCGGCCGACAATCAGCCAGCCATCGCCCTGCTCAAGGGGGTGCTGGTGGCCAGCCACTGATTTTTTCCTGACCCGCTGATCTGCCAGCGCCACAGCGCCGTATCAGTCATCACCACAGCATGTTCGACAGCACACCAAAGGGATGGCGCAATGGCATATACTGGCCAACCACACTCGACCATACGCAGGACCTCGCCCGTGATGGATAACCCGGATGGCGACCTCAAATCTCTGCTGATCAGGGTGGCAGAGCAGGCCGACAAGGCTGCTTTTGCCCGCCTGTTCCAACACTTTGCGCCGCGCATTCGCAGCTACGGCCTGCGCCACCTCGGTAGCGAGGCCAACGCCATGGAGCTGGTGCAGGAGACCATGCTGCTGGTGTGGCAGAAGGCGCGCCTCTACCACCCCGAGAAGGGGGCGCCGACCACCTGGATCTATACCGTGATGCGCAACCAGTGCTTCGACATGCTGCGGCGTCGTCGCGCCAGCAAGGAGGATCTCTGTGCCGAGGAGCTGTGGCCGGTGCTGGAGTTTCAGGCCGAAGAGGAGCATCTGAGCGGCGGTGAGGATGCGGTGCTGACCCGTCAGATGGCCCACTATCTGGGCACCCTGCCGGAGCCGCAACAGCAGGTGGTGCGCGGCATCTATCTGCAGGAGTTCTCCCAGCAGGAGCTGGCGGAGCGACTCGGCGTGCCGCTCGGTACCATCAAGTCCCGCCTCCGGCTGGCGTTACAGAAACTGAAAGAGCAAGTGGAGCAAGGCCATGATTAAAGCCCATCCGACCGACCCTATGCTGCGCGCCTTCGCCGCCGACGAGCTGCCTCTGCCGCTGGCGGTGGGGCTCTCCGCCCACTGTGAACTCTGTCCCGATTGCGCTGCCCGACTGAAAACATTCGAAGAGGAGTTGGCGCAGCAACATCTTGCTTCGCCAGCAGAGCCCGAGCTGGCTCCCCGCGATGAAGTGGCACTGGATGCCGGGTTTGACGCCATGCTGGCGGATATTCTGGCGCAGCCGCTGGTGGAGCCCCTCTCCGAGCAAGTACGTGAGCTGCCCCGAGCCCAGCCCGGCGAGCTGGAGGTGGCCGGTCATGCCTACCGCTTGCCACGGGTGTTGGCCCGCTACCGCTCGCCCAAGTGGCGCCATATCGGCGCCATTCGTCAGCAGAGTTTGCCGCTGGACGAGATGGGGGCGCGCGCCAGCCTGCTCCATATCGAGGCGGGTGGCCGCATCCCCGAGCACACCCATCAGGGCTATGAGCTGACCCTGCTGCTGGCGGGCACTATCGAGGATGGCGATACCCTTTACAAGGCGGGAGATTTTATCTGGCGCGATGCCAGCCACTCCCATAGCCCGCATACGCCGGATGGCTGCCTTTGCTACACGGTGCAGGATGCGCCGGTGCAGTTCACCAAGGGGTTGTCGCGGCTGCTGAACGGCATCAGCCAGCACCTCTACTGAGCTAAACCTCGCCATAGAACTCGCCATTGAAAAAGGGACCAGATTGGTCCCTTTTGTCATTTCATTGCAGGCTGCCGGTCAGGCGACAAACACCAGATAGACGGCGAACGCCACGATAAAGCGGTAGATGGCGAACGGGATGAAGTCGAGACGACGGATCAGCGCCAGGAAGGTCTTGATCGCAAACATGGCCACCACAAAGGCGGTGATAAAGCCCACCGCAAACATCGGGAAGTCAGCCATGGAGAGGAAGTCGCGGCTCTTGTAGAGATCCAGACCGCTGGCCGCCATCATCATGGGCACCGCCATGATGAAGGAGAACTCGGCCGCCGCGTGACGGCTGATCCCCATCAGCATGCCACCACTGATGGTGGCGCCGGAGCGGGAGAAGCCGGGCCACAGTGCCAGACACTGGAACAGACCGATACCGAACGCCTGCTTGTAGCTGATGTCATCCAGGGTTTCGGCGCTGACGGCCGGGCGGAACTTCTCGGCGATGATCAGCAGGATGCCCCCCGCGATCAACGCGTACATCACTGTCTCTGGCCCGAACAGATGGGCCTTGATCCAGCTGTGGATGGCGAGGCCGACCACGATGGCGGGCAGCATGCCGAGGATGACGTGGATCAGCGACAGGGTGGCATGATCCTGAGAGGGCTTCTGGCCAAAGTGGATGCCAATCAGGCCAAACAGGCGGCGCCAGAACACGGCGACCACGGCGAGGATGGAGCCCAGCTGGATCACCACTTCGAAGGTGGCGGCCTTGGGCCCTTCAAAGCCCAACAGATGGCCGACGATGATCATGTGGCCGGTGGAGGAGACGGGGAGGAACTCGGTCAGCCCCTCGACGACGCCCAGAATAAAGGCGACCAGCAGGCTATAAGTGTCAGTCATCGAACAAACAATCCTTACTTCGTTGATGTAAAAACGCCCCGGAAGGGTCTCGGGGCGGCTTATCTTGCTCGATTGTGACTGCTGAGGCTATGTAAAAATCATGAAACCTTTAAGTCAGTCGCGGATAAAACGGTAGCGGGTCTGGTGGTGATAACGCTCGCCCGGCAGCAGCCAGGGGTTGCCCAGTTCGGGGCGATTGGGGCTGTCCGGCAGCTGTTGCGCCTCAAGACAGAAGCCGTCGTGATCCCGGTGCGACAGGCCGCTGCGGTTCGGGGTATTGGCCAGCCAGTTGCCGGTGTAAAACTGCAGCGAAGGCTGGTTGGTGTAGACCTCCATCGCCAGCTGGCGATCCCCCGAGACCACCCGTGCTGCACACTCGGCAGCCGGGCCGTTGAGCACAAACGCGTGATCGTATCCCTTGGCCTGTTGTTGCTGGGGATGGCTCAGCCAATCCTGGCCAATCAGGCGCTCGTGGCGCAGATCGAACGGCCCCTCCACCGGGGTGATGGCGAGCGGCAGACCGCTCGGATCGGTCGGCAGGAAGTGGTCGGCATTGATGTTGATGAGATGGTCACGCACATCGCCGCCATCGGCTGACCCATCGAGATTGAAGTAGGCGTGGCTGGTGAGGCTGACCGGGGTCGCTGCATCTGTGCTGGCGACAAAATCGATCACCAGATCGCTCTGCTCCAGTCGATACTCCAGCGTTACCCGCAGATTGCCGGGAAAGCCCTGATCCCCTGCTCGGGAGAGCAACGCCAGCTTGACTCGATCCGCCTCCAGCTCCTTGATCTGCCACTGTTGGCGATGAAAGCCCGCCTGCCCGCCGTGCAGACAGTTGGGAACCTGATTGGCATCCAGCGGCCAGCGCTCGCCATCGCGTACCAGCTCGGCGCCGCCAATGCGGTTGGCAAAGCGCCCCGCCACCGCACCCAGCCACACCTGCTGGGTGGGGTAGGCGTCGTCGGCACAGCCCAGCAGCACTTCACGACGCTGACCCGCTACCGGCAGGGTGAGGGAGGTGAGGGTGGCGCCGAAATTGAGGCCGCGCAGGTGCAGCCCCTCCTCGTTTTCCAGCTCGAACGGGATCATGGCGCTGCTCATAACTTGCCTGCACCTGTGTTGCCGATCCGGCAGACGTAGCCGTCGGCCTGCATCATAAATGGGCTCATAGTTTTCCCGCCCCCGCGCTGGCGCGGCAGACGTAGCAGTCGGCCTTGAGGCCGGAGATGGCCGGATACTCCGCCTCGACCGCGGCGATCACCTCGGCCACCTTCTCCGGGCGCAGCAGGGCGACCACGCAGCCGCCGAAGCCGCCGCCGGTCATCCGCACGCCTCCATCGGTGCTGATCCTGGCCTTGATGATCTCCACCAGACCGTCGATGGCGGGCACGGTGATCTCGAAATCATCGCGCATGGCGGCGTGCGACTGGGCCATCAGCTCGCCGAGGCGGGTCAGATCGTGGCTCGCCAGCGCATCGGCGGCCGCCAGGGTGCGGGCGTTCTCACCGACGATGTGACGGGCGCGGCGGTAGCAAGCATCATCCAGCCCGGCCTTGCCCGCTTCCAGTCCGGTCAGATCGAGGTCGCGCAGCGCCTTGACCCCGTAGTGACGGGCGGCCGCTTCGCACTGCTGACGGCGGGTGTTGTATTCGCTGTCCACCAGACCGCGGCGCACGTTGGAGTTGACGATCAGCACCGCCAGATCCGCCGGCATGGGGATGAGGCGGGTCTCCAGCGAGCGGCAGTCGAGCAGCAGGGCATGATCCGTTTTGCCACTGGCGGAGATCATCTGATCCATGATGCCGCAGTTGCAGCCGACGAACTTGTTCTCCGCCTGCTGGCCGTTGAGGGCGATCTCGGCCTGGCTGATGTCGAGCCCCAACGCCTCTTTGAAGGCCTGCCCGATGGCCACTTCCAGTGAGGCGGAGGAGGAGAGCCCCGCTCCCTGCGGCACGTTGCCGGAGACCACCAGATCGAGGCCGCGCAGGGCATAACCACGTTCTTGCAGATATTTCACTACGCCGCGGATGTAGTCGCTCCAGCGCTGGTCGGCGTGGTGCTCGATGGGCTGGCCGAGGTCGAACTGGTCGCGCTGGTTGTCGTAGTCGGCGGCGATCACCTGTACTTGCTGGTCATCGCGCAGGCCGATGGCGACGCAGGTCTCGTAGTCGATGGCGCAGGGCAGCACGAAGCCGTCGTTGTAGTCGGTATGTTCACCGATGAGGTTGACGCGACCGGGGGCGCGCACCAGCAGATCGGGCGCTTTGGCAAATTGCTCGGCAAAAACGGTGCTGACGCGTTGGCTGGGGGTCATAGGGCCTCCTCATTGGTGTGGCTGGTCTGGGTGTAGTGAATGGGGCTCAGAGCGCGCAGCCGTTCGGCGGCTTGCTCGGGAGTGAGGTCACGCTGGGTCTCGGCCAGCATCTCGAAGCCGACCATGAATTTGCGCACGGTGGCGGAGCGCAGCAAGGGCGGATAGAAGTGGGCGTGCAGCTGCCACGCCTCGGGGCAATCCGATTTGGGCGGTGCAAAGTGCCAGCCCATGGAGTAGGGGAAGCTGCACTCGAACAGGTTGTCGTAACGGCTGGTGAGCTCCTTGAGCGCCACCGCCAGATCCTGTTGCTGGGCCTGGGTCAGGTTCAACATGGAGGGCACATGCGCCTTGGGCAGCAGCAGGGTTTCGAACGGCCAGGCGGCCCAGAAGGGAACCACGGCGAGCCAGTGCTCGGTCTCTACCACGATGCGCGAGCGATCCGCCAGCTCCCGCTCCACATACTCCAGCAGCATGGGGCGGCCGTGCTCGGCCAGCCAGTCGCGCTGGTGCTGCTCTTCGCGGGCGATCTCGTTAGGCAGAAAGTCGCTGCCCCAGATCTGGCCGTGGGGGTGCGGGTTGGAGCAGCCCATGACAGCTCCTTTGTTTTCAAATACCTGCACCCACTCCCACTGGGCTGACAGCTCGGCGACCTGATCCATCCAGGTGGTGATCACCCCCTCGATGGCGGGCAGCGGCAGCTCGGGCAGGGTCTTGCCGTGATCCGGCGAGAAGCAGATGACCCGGCTGGTGCCACGGGCAGCTTCCAGCTTGAGCAGGGGATCGCTGGCGCTGTCGGCGGCCGGGGTATCCTGCACCAGGGCAGCGAAGTCGTTGGTAAAAACGAAGGTGCCCTTGTAGTCGGGGTTGATGTCGCCGGTGACCCGGGTATTGCCGGAACAGAGGAAGCAGTCGGGATCGTGGGCTTGCTTGGGGGCCTGACTCACCTTCTCCACCTGTCCCTGCCAGGGGCGTTTGGCCCGATGGGGTGATACCAGCACATACTGGCCGGTCAGCGGGTTGAAGCGGCGATGGGGATGATCGACGGGGTTGAACATCATCTCTCCTGAATAAGATATGGAAAATTAAAGTCGTTTATTAACGGGGAGTAGGCAGGCCTACTCCTCGTAACCGTTCGGATTGGCGGATTGCCAGCGCCAGCTGTCGGCGCACATGGCGTCGATGTTGCGGGTCGCCTGCCAGCCCAGCTCGCGCTCGGCCTTGGCCGGATCGGCCCAGCAGGCGGCGATGTCGCCCGGGCGACGCGGTTCGATGCGAAATGGCAGCGGCTTGCCACAGGCCGCAGAGAAAGCGGCGACCAGCTGCAACACGCTCTGGCCCTGACCGGTGCCCAGGTTGTAGGTGTGCACGCCACCCTTGCCAACGCAGTGCTGCAGCGCCTTGACGTGCCCTTCGGCGAGATCCATCACGTGGATGTAGTCGCGCACACCGGTGCCATCAACAGTTGGGTAATCGTTTCCAAAGACCGAGAGGCAGTCGCGACGGCCGATGGCGACCTGAGTGATATAGGGCATCAAGTTGTTGGGAATGCCTTGGGGATCTTCCCCCATGGTGCCCGATTCGTGGGCGCCGACCGGATTGAAATAGCGCAGCAGGGTCATGCTCCAGTGCGGCTCGGCGACCTGCAGATCTTCGAGGATCTCCTCGATGATCAGCTTGGATCGCCCGTAGGGGTTGGTGGCGCTGCGGGGGAAATCCTCGCGGATCGGCAAACTGGCGGGATCGCCGTAGACGGTGGCCGATGAGCTGAACACCAGATTGTGCACGCCAGCCCGCTTCATCGCCTGCAGCAGGGTGAGGGTGCCGCCGAGGTTGTTCTCGTAGTAATCCAGTGGAATGCGGGTCGATTCACCGACCGCTTTCAGGGCGGCAAAGTGGATCACTGCGTCGATCTGCTGTTCGGCGAAGATCCGGTCCAGCAGGGCCGCATCGCGAATATCCCCTTGATAGAACAGGGGTTGCTGGCCGCTGATGGCGGCGACTCGGGCCAGCACGCTGCGCTTGCTGTTGCCGAGGTTGTCGACCACCACGGGATTCATGCCTGCCGCTTGCAGGGCCAGACAGGTGTGGCTGCCGATATATCCGCAACCGCCGGTGACCAGAACGTTCATCTTGCTCTCCACTGAAAAAGTGTCTGGAAGGAGTCTAGCCGAGGGTGTGGCGACCAAACTGTGAGCTTGCTTGCAAAACAGTGTAAACGATTACACTGTTTTTGTGATTATCCTGACAGCAGATATTTATTTCACCCCTGTTTTCAATGGGTTTGCTGGGTATAATGGCGCTCTATTGCACAGTGAAAGAAGTGAAAACAGCATGAGCACCATCAAGGATGTCGCCCGTTTGGCCAATGTGTCGGTGGCAACGGTTTCACGGGTGATGAACAACTCCCCCAAGGCCAGCGCCGCGTCTCGCGAAGTGGTGCAGAAGGCCATGGCCGAACTGGGCTACACCCCCAACGCCAACGCGCGGGCTCTGGTCAGCCAGACCTGTGACACCATGGGCGTCGTGGTAGGTGACGTGGCGGATCCCTTCTTCGGTGCACTGGTGAAGGGTGTCTCCGGCATCGCCGTCGAGCAGAACCTCCACCTGCTGATGGGTAACGGTTTTCACAAGGCGCGTCAGGAGCGTGAAGCGATCGAGCTGCTGATCGGCAAGCGTTGCGAGGCGCTGGTGGTGCACAGCAAGGCGCTGAGCGACGAGGAACTGTGCGATTACGCCATGCGGGTGCCCGGTATGGTGCTGATCAACCGCGATATTCCGGCCCTCAGAGGGCGCTGCATCGCCCTCAACAACCGGCTGGGTGCCGCCACGGCGACCCGTCATCTGATCGAGCTGGGCCACCGCCATATCGCCTTTATCAGCTCGGATCACGCCATCGAGGATGCCACCCTGCGCCTGCAGGGTTATCAGGATGGGCTGATGGAGGCGGGGCTGGCAGCCGATCCCGAGCTTATCGAGAGCGGCACGCCGAACGAGGAGGGGGGCGAGCGTGCCATGCTCAACCTGCTGGCCAAGGGGCTCAAGGTGACCGCCGTGGTTGCCTATAACGATGCCATGGCGGCGGGCGCCATCTCCGTGCTGGCGGACAACGGCCTGCGAGTGCCGGAGGAGGTCTCGGTGGTGGGCTTCGATGACATCATCTATGCCAGATACTTGCGCCCCAAGCTTTCCACCATGCGCTATCCCATCGAGCTGATGGCGGCCCAGGCGGCCAAGCTGGCTATTCAGCTGGCGGCGGGGGAGAGTGAAGCGACCCAAAGCCGGATCTATACCCCCACCCTGATCAATCGCCACTCGGTGGCACCGGTTCGGGCCGGATAGCCCCCTTTTGCGGCCCTGTTCGGGGCCGTTTCTTGCACAATTATTGTTTTACCTATTTTTAATCATTTTTACTCCGCTTTACTTAACAAATTCAGTGTAATCGTTTACATCTGTGTGAGCGAGATCGCCGTTCCCTGCGTCATACTTCTCTAGACTGAATACGTTTTCCAATCAGCAGGGAGAGAGTGAATGCTCAGGGAGATAGTGGCGCGTCAGGATTGGCAGACTCAGGCCATTACGTCGGTAAACCGGCTGGCTGCCCATACCCCCATGTTCAGCTGGCGCAGCGAAGCGGATGCCAGAGGTGATCTGGCCTCTTCCTCCCGTCTCTTGCTCGATGGCGAGTGGCGCTTCTCCTTCTTTGCCGCCCCCGAATTAGTGCCCGAGAGCTGGCTGGCGCAGGATCTGGTGGATGCCACTCCCATTACCGTGCCGGGCAACTGGCAGCTGGATGCCGCCTATCCGGCTGAGCGGCCGCTCACCGATGGCCCCATCTATACCAATATCAAGTACCCCTTCCCCTGCGATCCACCGCGAGTACCGGCAGAGAACCCCACCGGTTGCTACTCCCGCGAGTTCGAACTCCCTGCAGAGTGGCTGGCTAGCGGCCAGAGCCGGATCATTTTCGATGGGGTGAGCAGCGCCTTCCACCTGTTCTGCAACGGCCACTGGGTCGGCTACTCCCAGGACAGCCGCCTGCCCGCCGAGTTCGATCTGACCTCGTACCTGCACGCCGGTCGAAACCGGCTGGCGGTGCTGGTGCTGCGCTGGTCCGATGGCTCCTATCTGGAAGATCAGGATATGTGGTGGCTGTCGGGGATCTTCCGCTCCGTCAGCCTGCTGCACAAACCGGCCCGCCATCTGATGGATATGCGGGTGACCCCCGAGCTGGATGCCTGCTATCGGGATGGCCGTCTCAAGATTGCACTGCAGGCGGCCAATGCGACCGGTCTGTCGGTTGAGGCCAATCTCTATGACGGTGGCGAGCGGGTCGCGACCCTGCGCCAGCCGATTGGCACCCAAGCCATTGACGAAAAAGGGGCTTACGACGATCGCGCCGAGCTGTGGCTCGACGTGGCTGCGCCGCGCAAGTGGAGCGCCGAGACGCCCCATCTCTATCGTCTGACCCTGACCTTGCTGGACGAGCAGGGCCAGGCCATCGAGAGCGAGGCGTGCGATGTGGGCTTTCGGGTGGTGGAGATCCGTGGCGGTCTGCTGCGGGTCAACGGTCAGCCGCTGCTTGTTCGCGGTGCCAACCGTCATGAACACCATCCCGCCAAGGGTTATGCCATCGATCGCGCCACCATGGAGCGGGATCTGCTGCTGATGAAGCGGCACAATTTCAATGCGGTGCGCTGTTCCCACTATCCCAACCACCCCGATTTTTATCGTCTGTGCGATCGGCTTGGCCTCTATGTGGTGGACGAGGCGAATCTGGAGACCCACGGCATGACCCCCATGGGGCGGCTGGCGCGGGATCCCGCCTGGAGCAACGCCTTTCTGGAGCGGGCGACCCGTATGGTGGCACGGGATTTCAACCACCCCTCGATCATCATCTGGTCGCTGGGCAACGAGTCGGGTTACGGCCCGGCCCACGATGCCATGTATGGCTGGATCAAGCGCAGCGACCCGAGCCGTCCGGTGCAGTACGAGGGGGGCGGGGCCGATACCCCGGCCACCGACATCATCTGCCCCATGTATGCCAGAACCCATCAGGATCAACCCTTCCCGGCGGTGCCCAAGTGGGCGCTGGCCAAGTGGATCGGCCTGCCCGGCGAGCACCGGCCGCTGATCCTCTGCGAATATGCCCACGCCATGGGCAACAGTCTGGGGGGCTACGCCCACTACTGGCAGGCGTTTCGCGATCATCCGCGTCTGCAAGGCGGGTTTGTCTGGGATTGGGTCGATCAGGGGCTCGACAAATACACCGCCGATGGCCGTCACTACTGGGGCTATGGCGGCGATTTTGGCGATCTGCAAAACGACCGCCAGTTCTGCTGCAACGGTCTGCTGTTCCCGGATCGTACCCCCCATCCCGCCTTGTGCGAGGCGAAGCGTGCCCAGCAGCCGTTCCGCTTCACCCTGCTTGAGCACACCCCGCTGCGGGTGCAGATCGAGAGCGAGTACCTGTTCCGGGAAACCGATAACGAGCGGCTGTGCTGGCAGTTGTGCGAGAACGGCCATGTGCAGCAGCAGGGGGAAATCTCCCTTGAGCTGGCGCCACAAGGGGTGGTCGAGTTGACCCTGACCGGGACGCTGCCCGCCTTTGCGGCAGGCTCACTGGCCTGGCTCGATCTGGCCATCGTTCAGCCACAGGCCACCCTCTGGTCGCAGGCGGATCACAAGGTCGCCCGTCAGCAGTTCACCCTGCCGACCCCCCTTGCTCTGCCTGCTCCTGCCGCTGCCGCCACCCTGAGCGAGCAGCCGGATGGCTGGCGGATCACTGCCGCAAACAGCCAGTGGTGGCTCGACAAGCAGAGCGGTCGCATCACCAGTTGGCAAAAATCGGGGCAGGAGCAGCTGCTGGCGCCGATCATGGATCACTTCTACCGCGCGCCGCTGGACAACGACATCGGCACCAGCGAAGCGGATCACGCCGACCCTGGCTCCTGGATTGCTCGCTGGCAGGGATGTGGTCTCGGTCAGTGGCAACACCGCTGTTTGAGGATCTTGGTCGCCGGAGCGGATATCCGGGTCAGTCACGGCTACTTCCACCACGATGAGCTGCTTCTGGTGAGTCACTGGCATCACCGCTTTGCCGACGACGGTACCATGAGCCTGGAGATAGAGAGCGAGCTGGCGCAGGCGTTGCCGTCGCTGCCGCGGATCGGTCTGCTACTCCATCTGGCCGAAGTACCGGCGCGAGCCGAATGGCTGGGTCGAGGCCCTCACGAGAACTATCCCGATCGCCTGCTGGGCGCCGATCTGGGGCGCTGGAGTTTGCCGCTGGAGGCCATGCACACCCCTTACATCTTCCCGAGCGACAACGGCTTGCGCTGCGATACCCGTCAGCTGCAGTTGGGCTGCACGGCGATGAGCGGCAGCTTCCATTTCAGTGCCAGCCGCTTCAGTCAGCAACAGCTGGCCGCCGCCCGTCACCAGAGCGATCTGGTGGCCGAAGAGGGGCTATGGGTCTGCCTCGATGGCGCCCACATGGGGGTGGGTGGCGATGACTCCTGGAGCCAGAGCGTGCGTCCCGAGTATCAGTTGCTGGGGCGCCGTTACCGCTGGGGTTGCACTCTCGGTTGAATCAGTCGGACCGTTTTGACAACAGAGCGATAACGACTAGCCTCTATGCAGTGGAATTGTTTGAGTCTCGCATTCGGATTTAATTTTTATGTCATTGATAAATAAAATAAAACCTTCAATGTAACAGAGTGTAATCGTTTTCATTTTGTCGTCATGATCACAGAAGAAATGACAACAAACTGATTACATTGACTGGCGCTTGCTCAATTGCTCGCCACCCTACAAACAAACAGATAGATACATCGGAGCACACACAATGAAAAAACTGACGACCGTTGCCGCCCTGCTGATGGGCATGATGGCTGGCGCCAATGCCCAGGCTGACACCCGTATCGGGGTGACCGTCTACAAATACGACGACAACTTCATGGCGGTAGTGCGCAAGGCCATCGAGAAGGAGGCGGCAGCCACTCCGGGTGTGGAGCTGCTGATGAACGACTCCCAGAACGACCAGTCCAAGCAGAACGACCAGATCGACGTGCTGCTGGCCAAAGGGGTGAAGGCGCTGGCCATCAACCTGGTTGACCCGGCAGCAGCACCGGTGGTGATCGAGAAGGCTCGCGGTGAAGATATCCCGGTGGTCTTCTACAACAAGGAGCCGAGCGCTACCGATCTGGCCAGCTACGACAAGGCCTACTACGTGGGCACCGACTCCAAGGAGTCAGGGATCATCCAGGGTCAGCTGATTGCCAAACACTGGAAAGCCCATCCGGAGTGGGATCTGAACAAGGATGGCGTGATCCAGTTCGTGCTGCTGAAAGGGGAGCCGGGCCACCCGGATGCGGAAGCCCGTACCTCCTACGTGATCAAGACCCTGAACGATGGCGGCGTCAAGACTGATCAGCTGCACATGGATACCGGTATGTGGGATACCGCCATGGCCAAAGACAAGATGGACGCCTGGATCTCCGGCCCCAACGCCAACAAGATCGAAGTGGTCATCGCCAACAACGATGGCATGGCAATGGGCGCGGTCGAGTCACTGAAAGCCCAGGGCAAGAGCAATATCCCGGTATTCGGCGTCGATGCGCTGCCGGAAGCGCTGGCCATGGTCAAGAGCGGTGCCATGGCCGGTACCGTGCTGAACGATGCGGCCAACCAGGCCAAAGCCACCTTCGAGCTGACCAAAAACCTGGCTGAAGGCAAACCGGCCGGTGAAGGTACCAACTGGAAGATCGACAACAAGGTAGTGCGCGTTGCCTACGTTGGTGTGGATAAAGACAACCTGTCCCAATTCGAGTAATTCCCCCTCCAGGGCAAGGGAGATCCCCTTGCCCTTTTTTCAACCAGATGTGATGGCTGATATGACAACACAGCAACAATCAGAATGGCTGTTGGAGATGATTGACGTCAGTAAGAGCTTTCCCGGCGTCAAGGCACTCGATAATGTCAATTTACGGGTCCGTCCTCATTCTGTGCATGCGTTGATGGGCGAGAACGGAGCGGGGAAATCCACCCTGCTCAAGTGCCTGTTCGGCATTTACGAGAAGGATCAGGGCAAGATCTTCTTCAAGGGGCAGGAGATCAACTTCACCTCCTCGAAAGAGGCGCTGGAAAATGGCGTCTCCATGGTGCATCAGGAGCTCAACCTGGTGTTGCAGCGCTCCGTGATGGATAACATGTGGCTCGGTCGCTACCCCACCAGAGGGTGGTTTATCGACCACGGCAAGATGTATGACGACACCAAGCGCATCTTCGATGAGCTCGACATCGACATCGACCCGCGGGTCAAGGTGGCGACCCTGTCGGTCTCCCAGATGCAGATGATCGAGATCGCCAAGGCGTTCTCCTACGACGCCAAGATCGTCATCATGGACGAACCCACCTCCTCCCTGACCGAGAAAGAGGTGAACCACCTCTTCAAGATCATCAACAAGTTGAAGGAGAAGGGGTGCGGCATCGTCTACATCTCTCACAAGATGGAGGAGATCTTCCAGCTCTGTGACGAGATCACCATATTGCGGGATGGCCAGTGGGTGGCGACCCAGCCGCTCAAGGGCATGACCATGGATCAGATCATCGGGATGATGGTCGGCCGTGAGTTGACCCAGCGCTTCCCGGAAAAAACCAACCAGCCGAAAGAGGTGATCCTCGAGATCGAACACCTGACGGCGAAGAACCAGCCCTCCATTCAGGATGTGACCTTCAACCTGCACAAGGGGGAGATCCTCGGCATCGCCGGACTGGTGGGGGCCAAACGTACCGATATCGTCGAGACCCTGTTCGGTATTCGCGATCGCAGCCAGGGCAGCATCAAGCTGCACGGCAAAGAGGTGGCCAACCACAACGCCCACGAAGCGATCCGCAACGGCTTTGCGCTGGTGACGGAAGAGCGCCGCTCCACCGGTATCTATTCGCGGCTCGATATCGCCTTCAACTCCCTGATCGCCAACATGGACAGCTACAAAGGCTCCATGGGGCTGCTCAGCGACAACAAGATGAAGAGCGATACCCAGTGGGTCATCGACTCCATGCGGGTCAAGACGCCGACCCAGCAGACCCAGATCGGTTCCCTCTCCGGGGGCAACCAGCAGAAGGTGATCATCGGTCGCTGGCTGCTGACCCAGCCGGAGATCCTGATGCTCGACGAGCCCACCCGCGGCATCGACGTCGGGGCCAAGTTCGAGATCTACCAGCTCATCCTGGAGCTGGCGAAGAAGGACAAAGGGATCATCATCATCTCGTCAGAGATGCCGGAATTGCTGGGGATCACCGACCGCATCATGGTGATGAGCAATGGCCGGGTCGCCGGGATCGTCAATACCAAAGAAACTGACCAGAGCGAGATACTGCGCCTGGCATCTCTGTACCTCTAGAGACAGGAAGACATTTATGGAGTCGGCTAAAAATTTCAATCTGATGCAGGCGCTCAAGGAAAACGCCATCTATTTGGTGCTGCTGGTGCTGCTCATGGTCATCGTGATCCAGGAGCCATCCTTCCTGAGCCTCACCAACTTCAGCAACATCCTGACCCAGTCCTCGGTGCGGGTCATCATCGCGCTGGGGGTGGCTGGCATCATCATCACCCAGGGGACGGATCTCTCGGCCGGTCGTCAGGTCGGTCTGGCGGCACTCATCGCGGCAACCATGTTGCAGGCGCTGACCAACGTCAACAAGGTGTTCCCGACGCTGGGAGAGGTACCCATTCCGGTGGTGATCCTGCTGGTGTGTGTGGTGGGGGCGCTGATCGGTCTGGTCAATGGTCTGATCGTGGCCTACCTGAACGTCACCCCGTTCATTACCACCCTGGGCACCATGATCATCGTCTACGGCATCAACTCCCTTTACTTTGACTCGGTGGGCGCCTCGCCGGTGGCCGGGTTTGATCCCCGCTTCTCGAGTTTCGCGCAGGGCTTTATCCGGATAGGAGGATTCAAGCTCTCGTATCTCACCTTCTATGCGGCCATCGCCAGCGTCTTTGTCTGGGTGCTGTGGAACAAGACCCGCTTTGGCAAAAACATCTTCGCCATCGGCGGCAACCCCGAGGCGGCCAAGGTCTCCGGCGTCAACGTGGCGGTCAATCTGGTGATGATCTATGCGCTGGCGGGGGTGTTCTACGCCTTCGGTGGCATGCTGGAAGCGGGTCGTATCGGTAGCGCCACCAACAACCTCGGCTTCATGTACGAGCTGGATGCCATCGCGGCGTGCGTGGTGGGCGGCGTGTCGTTTGCTGGCGGGGTGGGGACGGTTGCGGGTGTGATCACCGGCGTACTCATTTTCACCCTGATCAACTATGGTTTGACCTATATCGGGGTCAGCCCTTACTGGCAGTTCATCATCAAGGGCGGCATCATCATTCTGGCGGTGGCACTGGATTCCATGAAGTACGCCAAGAAGAAATAACGATTGGCAGGGAGGGTTGGCGCTGCCAGCCCTCTCTTCTGGAGGGAACCCATGCCATTCAAGGTCAAGATTTACCTCTTGCTGCTACTGGCCATTCTGGTCACCATCGGCACCGCCGGGCTCAGCGTCAACCACTTCATCAGTGGCTACATTCGCACTCAGGCCACCCACAACATCAACGAGCAGATCACCCTGGTCAAAGAGAAGCTGGCCAGCGACATCAATCAGAAAATCCTGTTGGCCGCCAACCTCAACTTCGGGGTGACCAACGTCAAGAAGACCCTGCAAGAGACCGGCTTTCACAACATCGTCAAGGTGATCGGCGACATGGCCTTCGATGTGAGCGGAGTCATCAACGACAGCGCCAGGGTCGATGCGCTGCGCAAGCTGATCCCCGCCGCCAACAACCAGATCACCGTCAGCCCGCTGCAACAGGTGGATGGCAAACCGGTCATCACCATTCTGGTGCCGCGCGGTGCCGATTCCGCCTATCTCTACTACCTCGACATGAGCGAGTTCAAAAGCCTGCTGGAGAAGATGAGTGGCGAGGGCCGTTACTTCTCGCTGGCCGACAGTCAGGGCAACAGCCTCTATGACAGCAAGCCGCAAGGGGAGAGCGAAGCGCGCCCCAACCAGCTGGATATTCGCGGCAGCAGCTGGACGCTGACCGGCTATATCGATCTTGACTACATCCGTGCCATGACCCGGTCCCTCAATGGCCAGATCATCATGGCGCTGCTTGGTGTGGCGATCGTGGTGATGGTGCTGGCGATGCTGGCGCTCAATGTGGCCTATCGACCCATTGTCTCGTTGCGGGATCTGGTGCTGGAGCTCTCCCGTGGCAGCGGCGATCTCACTCGCCGGCTGGCGGTAACCAGCAAGGATGATCTGGGCCAGATCTCGGCCGGGATCAACCGCTTTATCGAACGGTTGCAGGAGATGATGGGGGAGGTGCGGCAGGCAAGCGGCCAGCTCAACAGCGGCATCGAGGGGCTGGCCAACCAGACCGGCGCCGCTCAGTCTCTGCTGGCGGACCATGTGCGCGAGACCGAGCAGGTGGTGACCGCCATCAACGAGATGAGCCGCACCGCGGTCTCCGTCTCCGAGAGTGCGGCCAGCACAGCCCAGCTCACCGGTCAGAGCCAGCAGCTGGCGAGCCAGTCCCGTCAGGTGGTGGATCAGGCGATGGCCAGCGTGATGGCGCTGGTGGACGAGGTGGAGGAGACAGCTCGCTCCATCGAAGCGATGCAGCAGGATGTGCAGCAGATTGGCTCAGTGCTCGGGGTGATCGGCAGTATTGCCGAACAGACCAACCTGCTGGCGCTCAATGCCGCCATCGAGGCGGCCCGCGCCGGGGAACAGGGCCGTGGCTTTGCGGTGGTGGCGGACGAGGTGCGCTCGCTGGCGGCCCGCACCCAGAAGAGCACTGCCGAGATCCAGACCATGCTGGCCAGCCTGCAGCGCGGCACCCGGACTGTGGTGGAGGCCATGGGCAACACCAAGCAGAGCTGTCAGGGGGCGGCCGAGAACACCACCAAGGTCAACGAGTCGCTGGATCTGATGGCGGGAGAAGTGGTGGAGATCAACGATCTCATCAGCCATATCGCCACGGCGGCGGAGCAGCAGAGTGCGGTAGCCGAAGAGATTAACCGCAACATGAGCGCCATCGCCGAAGTGATCCGCCAGCTGACCCACAATGGCGAAGCAACGGTGGCCAGCTCTGCGGCGATGGGGCAGACCTACGACCGGCTGCGGGAGATTGTGGGCCACTTCCGGCTGGAGTGAGGCCGATGTTGAGCCAATAACAAAACAGGGCCATCCGGCCCTGTTGTTGTTTTCCCGTCTGCCTGAATCAACCCGCCTTGCGGCGCAGATAGACCCCGGCTTCCATGTGATGGGTCCAGGGGAACTGGTCGAACAGGGCGAAACGGGCGATCTCGTGGGTCTCGCCCAGTACCGCCATGTTGGCCTGCAGAGTCTCGGGGTTGCAGGAGATGTAGAGGATGTTGTCGTACTCCTGCACCAGCTTGACGGTGGCATCATCGAGACCGGCGCGGGGCGGGTCAACGAAGATGGTGTTGCACTGGTAGCTCTTGAGATCGACCCCCTTGAGGCGGTTGAACTCCCGCTCGCCACGCATCGCCATGGTGAACTCCTCGGCCGACATGCGCAGGATGATCAGGTTGTCGACGCCGTTGGCGGCGATGTTGAACTGGGCGGAGTCGACGCTCGGCTTGGCGATCTCGGTGGCCAGCACCTTGTGGAAGTTCTGCGCCAGCGCGATGGAGAAGTTGCCGTTGCCGCAATAAAGCTCCAGCAGGTCCCCTTCGCTCCCCTTGGTCACATCGAGTGCCCAGGCCAGCATCTGCTCGTTGATGGCGGCGTTGGGCTGGGTGAAGCTGTTCTCCACCTGCTTGTAGGTGAGCTGGCGACCCGCCACGTTGAGCTGCTCGATGACGAAGTCATCCCCCAGACAGATCTTCTGCTTGTGGGCGCGGCCAATCAGCTGCAGTGCGAACCCCTTGGCGCGCAGGTCTGCCTGCAGCGCCTCGGCGGCCTGTTGCCACTCGGCTTCCAGCTTGCGGTGATAGAGCAGGCTGACAATGATCTGGCCGGACTGGGTGGAGAGGTAGTCGATCTGGAACAACTTGCGGCGCAGCACAGGGTGCGGGCGCAGCCCCTCCAGCAGCAGCGGCATCAACTGGTTGATGAGGCGGCTGGCAGTAGGGAAGTGGTCTATCTTGATGATCTCTTTGGTCGCCGGGGCATACATGCAGTGGAAGAGGTCATCCCCTTCGTGCCAGATGCGAAATTCGGCGCGCATCCGGTAGTACTCGGCCGGTGAGCTGTGCACTTCCAGCGCCGGGAGGGTGAAGCCGGCAAACAGCTCGGTGAGGCGAGCGCTCTTTTCGTCGAGTTGGGCCTGATAGTCGGCCGCGGTTCTAGGCGCCGGAGCGTTCGCGGAAGGCTGTTGGGACTGGGTCATAAATACCTCACATACACACCGGCCGGGCCGGGTCGAAATCGGGGGAAGGCAACAGGCCACCCAAAGGGGCCCGATTTTAAAAGCCAGCGGCAGATTGTCCAGTATTTTGTGGTCAAGAAGTGTTCAGTCAGGCCGATAGCTGATCTACAGGCATGGTGGGAGGACACATTATGCAAATCGAAGGCGTGGGCGCGGCCCAACCCAAGGGAGTGGGTGTTTCTCCCAAATCGCCGCAACAGGCGGAGTCGAAACAGGTCAAGAGCGAGGAGGAGGTCTCCTTGCACAAGCCGCCCAAGTGGGCGCAAGTGCTGATCCAGCAGGCGCTGCAGTTCTCGCTGGAGATCAACGGCCAGGGTTATCAGGCTCCCAAAATGAAGGAGCCTGAGGAGATCACCCCTGAGACCCTGTTCGACTTCCAGTCGGTGGCGGACAACGTGCTGCAGTTCGTGACCGGGCGGCTTGGTACTGAGCGGGCCGATGGTAAATCCGATGACGACCTGAGCGGGATGATGGAACAGGCCCGCAAGGGGATCGACAAGGGCTTTGGCGAGGCAAAAAAACAGCTCGGCAAGTGGGCGACCGACAACGAGGATATCAAGACCGGTATCGATCAGAGCTACAAGCTGATCCAGAAGGGGCTCGAGGAGTTCGAGAAGGAGTTCTTCGGCAAGGTCTCCCCGACCGACATGGGGCAGGCCGAGATGGCCAGCCGCCAGCAGGGCTATCTGGAAATCCAGACCAAGGATGGCGACAAGGTGGTGCTGCGCTTCAACGATAGCTGGCAGACCAAGTCCCAGAGCGGCGAGAGCGGCAGCCAGTTCAGCCTCAAGTCGAGCCAGAGCTTCAGCTTCTCGCTGGAGGGGGATCTCAACAGCGACGAGATGGAGTCCATCGGCAAGCTGGTCAAGGGGATCGACGAGCTGGCGGGGAACTTCTTCTCCGGCAACTTCGAGGATCTGCTGGACAAGGCGAGCGAGCTGAAACTGGATGACAGCCAGCTGGCTTCCTACTCCCTCAAGCTCAAGCAGAGCGTCAAGCTGAGCCAGACCTATCAGGGGGCTCACTCCCTGCAGGATCTCATCAAGCCGTTTGCCGACTATCTGCCCAAGCTGGATCAGGTGCAGAAACAGGCGGATAGCCTGCTGCCACCATCCCAGCAACAGGCGCTGACCCCGGCCGTGTTGGCCGCGAGAGGGGAAGAGGACCCGCTGCAGGTCGATCGCTTCACCAGCTTCAACCAGCGGATGCTGGAGGCGCTGCGGATGATCAGCCAGTTCCAGCCGTCTACCGAACCTGCCGGCAAGAGCGTCTGAGCCACCAGCGTGCAACCCAAGCCATAACCTGCCGTTTGCCAGCCCTTCCCGGGGCTGGCAAACTGGCCTTTTCTCCCATCCGGTTGCCCCATGAACCCCAAGAAGCCAAGAGACAAGCGCGAGCTCTGCTACCCCTTTATCTTCGAAACCTCGCTCAAATGTGATTTTGAAATCGCCACCGACGAGCTCTGCTGTCAGGTCGGGGCCGTGTTGTCACACCTTGCGCCGGATGCCGATACCGAGCCCATGCTGGCGGATCTCGCGGCGTTGCAGCGACTTATCTACAACTTAAACGGCTCGGTACGCGGCAAGCTGGGGATCTTCGATGCAGATCTTGAGTGGCTCAAGGCCCGTTACGACCACTATAACGAGGCGAGTCGCGGCAGCGTCACCGGTTTCGTGTTGCCGCAGGGGCCGCAGCCCATTCCCACCCTCCATCTGTGCCGCTGTGGCAGCAAGAAGGTGGTGCGGCTGCTGGTCAGGCTGGAAGAGAGCGGGGTGGCCTTCGATCCCATTCTCTATCGCTTCGCCAACCTGCTGGCCAACTTCTTCTTCGTGCTCACCGTCTACCTCAAGCAGCGCTGGCAGGTGCCGGAAGTGCCCTACGTCAGCATCAACTACTGATGGTGGCAGAAAAAGCTTTTGTTTTTCATGAGGTTTAAACACGATAGTCTCATGTGCTCGTACTCGGTATGGTTCCGGTAACACAATAGGGAGGTCATTAGAATGATTCATCTCTGTGGTAGTTCGTTCTTGATGCCGGGCAATTTTGCCTGGCGGACTCTGGCTGAATATGACGAGGTGCAGGTTGCACCTTATGGCCAGTGGTTGCAGACCTTAATGAATCAGGGCATCGATGCCAATTCGCAAACTCACATCATCATCTGGCTGTGGGAAGATTTGGTGCCCGCTCAGACCCTGCAGGAGTGGGGTCGTCTGACGCAGGACGAGCAGCAGCTGGCGGCCGCCGCTTTCGTCGATGCGCTCTGCTTGCCTCTGTTGCAGCATCTGCAGCGCCGCCCGCAGGATCATGTGCTGGTGGGGGCCTGCAGCCATGCCCCGCTCTCCGCCTATGGCCCGGCCCCTGCCGTGCTCGCTGCGCTGGCCAGTGCGTTTGAGCTGCAGATGGCCCGCCTGCGCCAGCAGCAACCCGGCCTGGACGACCTGCACCTGCCGCTCTGGCTGCAACAGTATGGCCGCCAGCACTGCTTCGATCGGCGCAACCACTATCTGATGTCATGCCCCTTCTCCATGGCCGGTTTGGCCAGCCTGGCGCAGTGGATTCTACCCTTGCTGCAGCGATTGAAGCGACCCGCCCACAAGGTGCTGGTGCTCGACTGTGACAATACCTTGTGGGGCGGCGTGGTTGGCGAAGACGGTGTCGGCGGCGTCCTGCTGGGACAGGACGGAATGGGCCGGCTCTATCAGGCCTTCCAGCAGGCGGCCAGTCATTGGCACGGGCAGGGCATCGTGTTGGCGCTCTGCTCCAAGAATATGGCGGACGATGTGTGGCAACTTTTTGATGGGCATCCGGGCATGGTGCTGACACGTCAGCATATCGCTGCTGCCGAGATCGGCTGGGAGCCCAAATCCCGCGGGCTGAGGCGGCTGGCCACGCAACTCAATGTTGGGTTGGATAGCCTGGTATTTTGGGATGACAGCGAGCTGGAGCGGGCCGAGGTGCAGGCCAACTGCCCTGAGGTGATGGTAGTCACCCCCCCAGCCGACCTTTGGACGTGGCCGGATGCCCTGATGACGCTGCCAGCCCTGTGTAGTCGCCACCCGAGCAGCCGGGATGATGGCTTGCGGCAGCGTTCCTACCAAGCAAAGGCTGAGGCTGAGGCTGTACGGAGGAAACTGGGCGATGAGTGTGCTTTCTTGCGGCAATTGGCATTACACGCCAACTGGCAGTCGCTATCCCCTGGCAACCAGTTGCGAGCCGAACAGCTCAGTCAGAAGACCAATCAGTTCAACCTATCTTCCCGTCGTTATCAGGCTGCTGAGCTGGCCCGGCTGGCCGCCGAGGGCTGCGAGGTCTGGCTGGCCAGCTTGCGGGACAGGTTTGCCGATCACGGCATGACTGCCCTGCTGGTGGTGCGTCCGCTCGATGAGGGAAGAGTGCTGTTGGACACCTTGGCTATCAGCTGTCGTGTGCTGGGGCGTGGCTTTGAATATTGGCTGCTGGCCCAACTGGTTGATCGGTTGCTGGCGCAGAATGTGACCGAGCTGGTCATTAGTTTGGTTACTACGGAACGCAACTTGCCAGCACGGGATTTTCTGGCGAATCTGCCAACTCGGCCGATAACCATTCCAGTGGGATTGATACCGCTGACGGATGAGGTATTCCTTAGTCTGGATCTGACTTCTCTTTCTCTCCCGTTTTTGGAGTTTTATACCAATGAATGACCTTATTTTGCTTGTACGCCGGCAGTTTCCTCAGGCAAATGTCAACGCGCATTCAGCGCTAGGAAGTTTTCCAGAGTGGGATTCTCTGGGCCATTTCAATCTTCTGTTACTGATCGAGCAGCACTATGGCGTTCGTTTCGAACCGAATGAGCTGACCGAGTTGAAGAGTCTGGCCGAGATCCAGCAAGCCTTGTTGAGCAAAGGGGTTGCTGTGTGAAGCAGGCTCTCGAGCAGGCGCTCACCGAGCTGGGGATACCCAGAGGCGTCGCCCTGATGGTTCACTCGGATGCCATGGTGGTGGCCCAGTTTGCCGGTATGGGCAACGCTGCGGGTATTTCGGCCTTTTGGGCATATCTCGAACAGTGGCTGGGGGGGCACCTGCTGGTGCCGACTTTTAGTTACAGCCCGATGACAGGAGAGTGCTTTGATCCTGTGCAGACACCGAGCAAGGTGGGGCTGATGACAGAGCTGTTCCGGCTGCGCGAAGGCGTTGTGCGCACGTTGGATCCTATCTTCAGCATAGCGATTAGCGGCCCGCAGGGATCTGCGCTGGTCGCTAGAGAGTGCCACGATTGCTTCGGCCAAGAGAGCCCGTTTGGCTGGCTGGAAGAGCAGGACGGTTGGCTGCTGGGGCTGGGTTGTCACCCTGACCGCATCACCTTCACCCACTATGTGGAGCAGCGGCTGGCCGTTTCCTACCGCTATCACAAGGGGTTTGCGGGTCAGGTGTGCGTCGATGGTGGAGTGCGGGAGTGGCAGGCGGATTATTATGTACGCGACTTGTCGCTGGCCAGCGAGATCGATCTCTCCCGGCTGGTGGCTCTTCTTCAGGAGCGGGGAGCCTGGCGCCAGACGCTGTGTCAGCGGGTGCCAGTCTGGGCGGTCTCGTGCCGTGACTTTATCCAGATTACCAGCGAGTTGCTGGCGTCGGCACCATACGCTCTGATCCGGGCGGGAGGAGAGTCCCATGCAGTTTGATCACATCGGACTGGTGGTGCCGGACCTGGCGAGTGGTGTGGCCTATTGCCGCGACGTGTTGGGGCTGAGCCGCTTTTCGGTTGCGGTGGAAGATCCGCTGCAGGGAGTCTGGGTGCAGTTTGTGCACGATGAGCATGGGTTGTGTTACGAACTGGTCGCCCCTGCCGGTGAGGACAGCCCTGTGACCCAGGTGATCAAGACCCGGCGTAATGTCATCAACCATCTCGCCTATCGTGTACAAAGTCTGCAGGAGGGTGCCACCAGACTACGCGAACAACGTCATCTTCCCCTTGGGCCAAGCCAACCTGCAGTGGCGTTTGGAGGGGCTCATGTCCAGTTTTTTCTCAGCCCCTTGGGCCATATTGTTGAGCTGATTGAGGACGTTGCGTGACAATGACAACACAGATGCATACCGCTGGTTATCTTCCCACAGACTGGGACGATCAGGCTCAGCTCGGTGAACAACTGCATCGATTTTTAACCTTACTTTTTCCACTCAATCGTAGCCTGACTGGTGAGGGGGTTCGGCAAACACTGTCCTTGATCCGGCAGCACTGCTTGCCTGATTTGATCATCCATGAGGTGGAAAGCGGGACCACATGCTTCGATTGGACAGTGCCCGATGAGTGGAATGTAAAGCAGGCTTATATCGTAGGGCCTGACGGACACAAGGTCGTTGATTTCAAGGACAGCAACTTGCATCTGGTTGGTTATTCTGAGCCGGTGCGTTGTACCCTGTCACTGGCAGAATTACAGCCATATCTGCATTCATTGCCCGAACTGCCGGATGCTATCCCCTATATCACGTCTTATTACCAGCGCCGTTGGGGCTTTTGCTTACCCCATAATGTGCGAGAAGTGTTGCAGGAAGGAAATTATGAGGTAGTGATCGATACCAGTTTGCAACCGGGCTCACTGACTTATGCAGAGTGGGTGCTACCTGGGGAGAGTGAGGAGGAGATCTTGTTATCCAGCTATGTTTGCCATCCCTCCATGGCCAACAACGAGTTGTCTGGCCCAGGCATCGGGGTGTTTCTGATGGCTTGGCTTGCCTCCTTGCCCAAGCGACGTTATAGCTATCGATTGATGCTTGTTCCAGAAACGATCGGAGCTATCGTTTATCTCTCTCGTCATCTGGAGCACCTCAAGTCTCATACGTTGGCAGGTTTTAATCTGACCTGCATGGGGGACGAGAGGTGTTACTCGTTCTTACCGTCCAGGCAGGGGAATTCCTTGGCTGATCGTATTGGACGCCATGTTTTGGGGCATATTGCACCTGATTATATGGCGTATAGCTATCTTGACCGGGGCTCTAACGAACGTCAGCTATGTGCCCCTGGAATAGACCTGCCAGTCACCACAATTATGCGTAGCAAATACGGTTGTTATGCTGAATATCACACTTCGTTAGATGACCTTGCCCTGGTTACGCCAAGGGGCCTTGCGGATAGCTTCTTGGCGCTGCGGCGAGCGATCGAGTGTCTGGAGTTGGATGATTGTTGTGAGGCCACCGTATTGGGCGAGCCCCAACTGGGACGACGTGGCCTCTATCCGAATCTGTCTACACGTGATTCCGGCGAGCAGGTAAAGGACATGATGAACTTGCTGGCGTACAGCGATGGCCATCTGAGCCTTTTTGAGATTGCCGAGATCATCAAAGTACCATTTTGGCGGGTCGAGCCCTTGGCTAAAAAGCTTATCGATGCAGGTGTTCTACGCAGATGTAGTCGTCGTTGAGAAGAGGTACTTCGTTGCATGATGTGATGGATGAAAATCCAGAGACAACTCGTTCGAACAACCTTGTTTCATCAATCCTGAACATATCTTTAGGAGAGGATCATGAGATGTCCATATTGTCACAGTGATAATACATTGGTTTTCCTTGAACGCACAATGCCAGCCGTTTTATCTGCGTACTCTGGTAATTTCCAAGTAAAAGTATCGGAATTGCAGGTCAGTGCCTGCAAGGATTGCCTGGTAGGGTTTGCATCCAAGAAGTTATCATCGGAAGAACTAACGGAAATATATGACAACTATCTATATATTTCTCCGCTTAATAATATCGGATCTTCCAAGTATGACGGCATGATTGGTACCATCACAAGTCATTTCTGTAAAGATGAAAAAATATATGAAATTGGTTGTTCAGAAGGCTATTTGCTGAAAAAACTTAAAGAGAACGGATTTTCCAATGTGACAGGAATTGAGCCTGGCCCCCAAGCCGATATTGCGAAGGACTTGGGGCTTAAAGTGATAAAAGGCTATTTTAATGCATGCCATGTTCAGGATAAGGTAGATGGTTACTATCTTATGCATGTTTTTGAGCATTTTGAAGATCCCTTTTCCATCTTTAAATTAATGTCGGAAACATTGAATGATACAGGAAGGATTGTCATTGAGGTCCCTGATTTCGGAGGCTTCCATGTACAGCACCTTTTCTACTATAACATCTACTTCATGCAAGTTTTGGCCCGTGATAATAATCTCAAAATAATATATCACTGTGTTGAAAATGACAGTTTGAGGGTCGTTTTTGTCAAGGCTGAAAATACACGTTTCAATGGCATTGAAACGGCCTTTGATAAAGTCAGTTATATTGAGAATCTATCGATTTTCAAACAGCGGTGCGATGCATCTCGCAGCAGAGTCAATGATTTTCTCAGAAGAGCAGGCCGTGTCGTTTGGTGGGGGGCCGGTTCTGCGTCAGTTATTCTGCTGAACGGAGTCGAGAAAGACATTTTGGACAATACCGAGATCATTGTCGTTGATGGTGACAAGAGTAAGGCCGACTGTACTATTCCCGGTGTTAATCTCAATGTGAGTTATTTCGAGACGATCAGTAATAAGCGTGTCAGCAACCTTGTAATTGCTTCAAGCTTTTATAAAGAGATATTTGAGACAATGAAATCTCACGGTATCACTTATGAACATGTGGAAGTGTTTAGTGATGCCTGATTAAAGGTGCAGGGGGGCAGATTGTCCGAATGACGTGTAGTAAATAATTTTGAATTTACTGGTAGGATATTTCGGTCTACTGGGAATTATGGCGGGATATAGCCCGCCATGTATTTGATAACCTCGATTGTTCAGCTCGACAGCAGTACTCTCGCCGAGTTGGCCGGGATGGTGAGTTGTACCTCGCCCTGCACCACTTCAAACTTCTCGCCGTTGAAGGCGTCGGTGAAGCGGCTGGCGGGGCTGGCGGTCTGCCACAGGGGCAGGCTGATGGTGCGCGGCTCGCTCGGATGGCGGTTGCAGGCCACTACCACCTGATCGCTTTGCAGGGTACGGGCGAACACATAGCTGTGGGGCCCGGCGTAGAGGGTCTGGATATCGCCACGGCGCAGGGAGGGGCGCTGGCGGCGGATCTGGATCAGCCGACGATAGTGGTCGTGCAGCACGTGATCCCAGTCAGTGGTATCCCACGGGAAGCAGCGGCGGCAGTCCGGATCGTTGCCGCCGGAGAGCCCCACTTCATCGCCGTAGTAGATGGACGGCACGCCGATATAGGTGAGCAGCAGGGTGGCGGCCAGCTGCATCCGCTGTTTGTCCTCGCCCAGCAGATAGAGGAAACGGGCGGTATCGTGGCTGTCCAGCAGGTTGAACTGGGCCAGCTGGTTCTTGAACGGGATGTGGGCCCGCGCCAGCTTGAGCCAGCGATCCAGCTCTTCGGCACTGATCTTGATGGGGTGGTAGGCGATGTCCTTGCCAGCCAGGAAGGCGCGGACCGGGTGGGCGAAGCCGTAGTAGTTCATGGCGCCATCCTCCTGATCCCCTTGCAGCCACTGGCTCGCCTCGAAGAAGTGTTCGCCTAGCACATAGGCGTCCGGGTTCTCCTGCTTCACTGCCCCGCGAATGGCGCGCACGTGACTGCGATTGCCCTCGGCGGTGCCGCGCTCGCCCAGCATGTGGATGACGTCAAAGCGCCAGCCATCGATCTGGTAGGGGGCGCGCATCCAGTAACGGAGGATGGCGTCATCGGCCCGATAGACGGCGTCCTGTACCTTCTCGCAGGAGAAGTCGAGCTTGGGCAGGCTGCGAATGCCCTTCCAGCTGACGTAATCCCCTTCTTTATCAAAGGTGTAGAAGCTGCGCCACGGGGAGTCCGGGTTGCTCTGGGCGCCCAGTGGCGGGCAGAACCAGGGGTGCTCGGTAGAGGTGTGGTTGACCACCGCATCGAGGATGATCTTCATGCCGCGCTGGTGCAGGTTGCGGGTCAGCTCGGCGAACTGTTCGTTGCTGCCGAGGTGGGCGTCCACCTTGAAGTAGTCCTGGGTGTCGTACTTGTGGTTGCTCGGCGAATCGAAGATGGGGTTGAGGTAGAGCGCCGTCACCCCGAGAGATTGCAGATAGTGCAGCTTGGCATCAATGCCCGCCAGATCGCCACCGTAAAACTCGCAGGCGCCGTGGCCCTCTTCATGACGGCTTACCGGCTCGCCCCACGCCTTGCTGATCACCGCTTTGCCACGGTACTCGTACTCGTGATGCTTGACGCTCAGCGACGGATCGCCGTTGCAGAAGCGGTCGGGGAAGATCTGGTAGAACACCTGATCCTGCACCCAGGCCGGTGGCTGGTGCAGGCTGTTGAAGCGAAAATGTTGCTCCCGTGGTGGCATGGACGCGCTGACGCCCGCCCCGTGCAGCCACCACTGCTCCTCGTCGGTGAGGCACTTGAAGCTGTAGAGGTGGATATCCTGTCCCTTGATGAGCGGGAGGGTCGCCTGCCATACCTGCAGCCGATCGCGGGTGGAGACCGCCGTCATCGGGATCAGGTACTCCTCGTTATCCGGCTCGTGGCGCAGCCAAACCTCGCGGATCGGCGTATCCAGCTCGCTAAAAAGGGTCAATTGCAGGGCGTCGGCGCTCTCTTTGAACCAGGGCGCCACCTGGGGATGAAACAGAAACGGATGGGTCATGATGCTTATTGAGTGAGAAGATCGGCGAGGGCATTACCCTGTTCATGCAGTGTTTCGAGCTGGCCTGCCAGCGACTTGGGATCCAGTCCCAACTGGTCGGCGAGCGGCTTGGGGAAGCGGGCGATGATGGCCTGGGCAGGCACGCCCGCGTTCCAGGCGAAGGAGATAAAGACCGCCAGGCGGATCAGCACCGCCTCCTTGCTGACCGGATCGTGGGAGAGCGGGTCAAGCTGTTGGGAGATGGCATCGACGAAGGCCTCGGAGAGGTTCCAGCGCCGCGCCAGCTCGGCACCGAGCTGGGCGTAGTCGTAACCCAGCATCTCCCGCTGTGCCTCGACCCGGCTGCTGCCGTTCTGGATCGCCATGTTGATGAGCTCGGCCTCTTCCGGCAAGGTGCTCTGGATAAGCAGTTCGCCGATGTTGTGGATCAGAGCGCAGGTGAAGGCGGTCTCGGGATCCATCACCTTGGCCTCCTGGGCCAGGGTCTTGGCGATGGTGGCGACCTGGAAGGTCTCGGTCCAGAACTTGTTCTTGTCGAAGCTGGGCGGGGCCTTGAAGGTGCCGATGATGCCGGAGGCGACCACCACGGAGCGCAGCCGATTGAAGCCGAGCCGGATCACCGCCTGTTCGATGGAGGTCACTTCGTTGCCCCGGCGCAGGGCGGCCGAGTTGGCCATCCGCAGCACCTTGACGCTGATCACCTGATCCATGGCGATCTTGGCCGCAATCTCGTCGATGCGGGCATTCTCGTCGTTGAAGCTCTGCATCAACTCGTGCAGCAGCTTGGGAATAGTGGGGAGTTGTTTGATCTTGTCAAACAGGCGATCCATCGACATGGCTGAGGCAGCCTCCGTTGCGAACTCTGCCTCATATTGTGCCACAGCCGGACAACATGTTCCTGTTTGTGATGCGGCTTTGTGAGCGCTAGAACACCCAGTCGCGCAAGGTGTATTCCAAACGGTGCTGTTTGCCCTGCAGGATCAGGTTCTGACTGGTGCCGCTCAGGGTCGCCCCCTCGGTAAGGGTAGTCAGCACGGCCTGCTCTATGGTGTCCAGCGGCGGCATGCAGGCCATTTCGGTGCTGCCCAGACTGGTGACCCACAGTTTGTCATCTTCCAGATGGCCCTGACCGAAGTAGCGGTTGCAACCGGCGATGCCGTTGACGGTGAAGTGCTCGCCGATCTCGAAATCTGGGGGATTGTCGCGGGGGGCCTCAATCGGTTGGCCATCCAGTTTGCTCAGTACCCAGTGGTGGTGTTGCAGATCTTGCTGAACAAAGGTGGTCGAGCTGCAGCCAGCGAGCAGTAACAGGGGGATCAGCAAAAAGGGCAATCTGGGCATGAGGGGGCTCCGGTTGGGGGAGCGTCAAGAATACCCTTTTTGGGCAGTCGGGAGCAGGGCGGGAGAGGGGACGACCGACCGCTTCTGTCGCCCCTTGCCCCGCATGACTGTCGCTTAATGGCAACACCTTGGGGATGTTGCCATCGATTTACGCTATCTCAGGGCTCAGTTGGCGAACAGCCGCTCGGCATAACGGGCGAGACCGGCGGCCACCGAGCCGAAGTCATCGCCACCCTCAAGCGGGATGGAGGGGAGCTTCTGGCGGATAAAGCTGGCGATCAGCGGCGAGCGGGCGCTACCGCCGGTGACGAAGATGCGATCCGGCTGCACACCGGCGGCGGCAATCGCTTCGTCCATCAGCTCGCCAATTTTCTCCAGCAGCAGGGCCGAGGCGTTGGCCAGCTGTTCGCGGGTCAGCTCCGCTTCCAGCCCTTTTTCCAGCTCGGCCAGCGACTGGCGATTGAGCTCCTGCTCCGAGAGGGCGATCTTGCCCTGCTCGGCACGCCATACCAGCTGGTGGCTCAGCTTGTGGGCCCGCAGGCTGGCCAGACGTCCCAGCTTGCTGCCGGGCTGGCTGTCGAGCTGCAGATCCTGCAGCTGGCGGGCGGTGTCGAGGCTGTAGAAGCGGCTCTGGGCGCTGACGTCGTTGATGGCGGCCGCATCCCAGAACAGCGGGTGGGGCAGCGGCTTGCCGGTCTTGAGGGTCTCGTGCATGCCGAGCAGCGGCATCATCCCCTCCACCGTCAGGCGGATATCGAAGTCGTTGCCGCCGATCCGCTGGCCGCTGTGGCCGAGCAGATCGCCGCTGCGATCCAGCTGATCGCGGTAGCTGGGGCCCATCCGCAGCATGGAGCAGTCGGTGGTACCGCCGCCGATATCCACCACCAGTACCACGGCGTCTTCGGTGAGGCGCGCCTCGAATTCAAACCCGGCGGCCACCGGCTCGTAGAGGAACTCCACCTGCTCGAAACCGGCCAGACGGGCCGCCTCGGTCAGGATGGCGATAGCTTGCTGGTTGCTCTCTTCCCCCGCCAGACCCTGGAAGTTGACCGGTCGGCCGATCACCGCCTGGCGGATCGGAGCGCCGAGCTGCTGCTCCGCCTGCTGGCGGACATGGAGCATCATGGCGCAGACGATGTCTTCAAACAGGGCGATCTGGGGGGCCTTGAGGCCATAGGCACCGAGGAAGGATTTCGGCGATTTGATGTAGTAGCCGTCGTCCGGCTCTTCCAGATAGCGCTCCAGCGCGGCACCGCCAAAGCTCAGCTCGTCGATCAGTCCCTCTTCGCGCATCTGGCGGCGAACCATCTGGGCGCGGGTGACCACGGGGCCACGCAGCTTGAGGTACTCCGCCTGCTGGGCGGGGGCCAGCCCTTCGGCCAGCAGGCGGAGTACCTCAAGCTGCGTGGCCCCGTGGTCACCCGCGCCCAGATGGT
>NZ_QAJD01000141.1:0-5616 GCF_003061465.1 Aeromonas sp. HMWF017 | reverse complement strand
CCCATCCGGTGCTCAAGGTGCCGATGCGGATCCAGGCTCCACTCGGTCAGGATGTGCTGCGCCTGTTTGCCGAGCTGGGCTGGCCCGCCAGCGAGAGCGACTACTAAGCGCCTGATCCTCAGCCTTGAACCGGTGGCATCTGACGCCAGCTTGCTGATAGAGTTGCTCAAAAGAGTGACTCAAGCAGGGAGAGGAGAATGGCGCAGATCGATATCGTGGTAGGAACTGTCTATGGCGCAGCCATGCTGGTGGCCGAGACCTTGGTAGATGAGCTGGAACGCAAGGGGCATCACTGTTCTCTGCACGAAGAAGCACGGCTGGCGGACATCGACCCTGGCCGTTTTTTATTGCTGGTCAGTGCCACCACCGGGCAGGGGGACATTCCTCCCAATCTGCAGCCTTTTGCCAGCGAGCTGGCCGACAAGGCACCCTGGCTCAAGGGGCTGCGGTATGCCCTGATTGCCATGGGTGACAGCAGCTATGACCATTTTTGTGGCGCGGGCCGTCGGCTGGACGGGTTGCTGCAAGAGCTGGGCGCCACGCGAGTGATGCCCCCGCTGGAGCTGGATGCCACCGTGCACGATGAACCCGAACAGGTGGCACTCACCTGGCTGAAAAAGTGGGATATTCAGCCCTGAATATTCTCTGAAATAGAGTCATATCAATCCCCTGATCTTTAACCGGCAGGGGATTGTTATTTGCACAAATGTCATCTCACTCAGCAAGCATATTTCCCACGCTTATTGTCGATAGTGGCGGAGGGATATTTTCCCCTTTTGGCATTCCATCGGCGTAATGGTTTCAAGCGTATCGCAGACCCGTCGTCCAAATAAAAGTTCAATCTTGAAAGCGATCTCAGTCATGTTTTTGTCATTCGATCGTAAAATAATGACTTTGGTTCAGTCGCGAATTAATTGCTGGTAACGCTTTCAAGTTTGATGTCATTGCTTGTTTTGTTATCTTATTGGTTAACTATTGCCTATTTTTTCGGTTTTTTACTGACTGGTGTTGTGGCGATCGTTTGCCGAGCGATTTGTCGCCATTTTGTGAGTCGCTTCATATTTGTCGTGAAATACGCTCCCTATAATCAACCTCGGTTATCACCAACATGATTACATGGTGATAAGAAGTTGAATATTCAGGATCACACTCCTCACTGCGGGAAATAAGGAATATGACAATGAAAATGAAGTGGCTCCCGATTGCAGCAGCTGTTACTGCCGCCCTGGCTTCCCAAGCCGCCTTTGCCGTAGATTTCCACGGTTACTTCCGTTCCGGTGTCGGTGTTTCCGATAACGGCGATATGCAAAGTTTGGGGACTGCGGGTAAAAACCGCTTGGGTCGTCTTGGTCAAGAAAATGACACTTATGGTGAAGTTCAGCTGGGCCAAGAGGTTTACAACAAGAACAATCAGACTTTCTATGTCGACTCCATGTTTGCCATGACCTCAAACCAGAAGCGTGACTGGGAGAGTGTTGATGGAAAAGATGCAGACTTTGCTCTTCGCCAGTTCAATGTGCAGGCTAAAAACCTGTTTGGTGGGAACGAAACCCTATGGGCGGGTAAGCGTTACTACCAGCGTCATGACATCCATATCTCCGACACCTACTACTGGGACGTTTCTGGCGCCGGTGCTGGTGTAGAAAATATTGAGGTTGGTCCTGGCAAGCTCTCTGTTGCTGTACTGCGTAACGACCCATGGGATGCAATTACTGGTGATCCATCAGCAAAGACAATGGATACCAACGTATTTGATATCCGTTATGCCGGTATCCCGTTGTGGACTGATGCATCTCTTGAAGTTGGTTATGACTTTGCCATGGCTAACCCGACTGATTTGCAAGACAAGCAGAATCCTAATATCAACGATGGACACATGCTGACCGCCGAGCTGACCCAGTCCATGTTGGGTGGTTTCAACAAGACTGTAGTTCAGTACTTTATGGATGGTCTGGCTGCTCAAGGTGTTAGCTATGGTGCCGGTTCAGGGAGTGGTCTGCAGTCTAACTCCAGCAGTGGTGATGGCTTCCGTCTTATCAACTGGGGTGTATTGCCAGTTGGTGACAAGGTTGAATTTGGCCATCAGTTGATTTATGCACAGGCCAAAGACTTTACTGAGTGGGGCACTCAGTATGACGATAAAGATACTTTCTCTGCAGTAGTTCGCCCGATGTACAAATGGAATGATGTAATGAAGACCATCGCAGAGGTGGGTTACTTCAAGGATAACCAGACCAAGAAAGGTGGGGTAGAGTCCTCCACTGATGGCACCAAGTATACTTTGGCTCAGGCTTGGTCTGCTGGTTCCGGCTTCTGGGCTCGTCCTGAAATCCGTGTTTTCGCCTCCTATGTACAGCAAGATGGGGCTTTCCGTGCAGATAGCAACGGAGTTAACCAAGACGATGCTTGGAACTTCGGTGTACAAGCCGAAGCTTGGTGGTAATCTCTCCATCACCTGATTTCAAGTCGCCCCCGCTTGTCGGGGGCTCTTTTTTTCAAGATGGCGTGTAGGGTATGCAGATGAAATATAGCAAGGTAGCGTTGACGATTTTGTGTTCCACTCTGATGACGGCATGTGCGTCGCTTGAGGCAACGGTGGCTCCGACTCAGGAGTACAAGAGCATCCTCGATAGCCGTGCCAGCGCACTTCAGCAGCTCGGCTCAGCCACCGTATGCTGCACTAGTATCAGCGAGTTGCAGTATCAGCCGTTGGCTGCTGAGCAGAAAAGAGTGGTTGCTATTGATGGCAGCTCTCCGGCATTCAACTTCCCGGAAGGCAAGAGCTATTACGCCGCCTTCAAATTGCCGACCAATTCCGGTGATCTCAAGGTCACGGTTGCTGGGCTGATTGACAAGACGTTGTTTAACCCCACAGTGTTGCTGCTGGATTCCCAGTTCAAGCCGACCCGCACCATTGGTGCCGACATCATTACCTACAAACCAGCGCGTATGTTGGATGGCGATCGGGTTGAAGGCGTCTTTACCATCGACCGTTCCTATGTCGGCAACCCGAACAATGAAACCTATATGGTGATTTACACCACTCAGGCTACCTTGAGCCAGACCACCCAAGCCATGAGTCCTTCCAAGATGATGGCCAAGTCTCTGAGTGTGCAGGATTATGGTGCCAAGGATCCGCTGATCCCGCACTCTGCATGGGGTGTGGTCAAGATTGATGTAGAAGATATGAGTGCCAGTGCGCTGGGGGATAACTTCTACAAGCCGGTTTACCAGGAAGCGATCGATGCCAATACACCGATCGTGGATGCGACACCAAACAAGTTGGTTGTGCCAGTCGCTACCGCTGCAACCGCAACTGCAGTGACAACCGTTGCCAAACCTGCTCCTGTCATGCTGAGTGAAACAGAAGCCTTCTACCAGAGCCAGATCGAAAAAGCGGTCAAGGCGGGGGATATCGACAAGGCGATGAAGCTGGTGAACGAGGCCGAGCGGGCCGGTTCAACCAAGGCAAAAAGCGTGTTTATTGATGCGGTCAAGCGCTCGCAAAAATAGAGTAATACGACCGTTTGTTGGTCAGATATATTTATTGAGGCCTCCCTTGTTGGAGGCCTTTTTAATCGGTAGACTGTAATAAATAAAAATCACGCCGTTACATTGAGTTACAATAAGTTGCCATTTGATATAGATGGCATTATTAAAATACAAAGTGAAACTGCTATTTATATGTTTTTGTAATAGAGTGATAATGCAGATTATTAACTTATATTAGATGTGTTTTTTTAGCCGCTAAACAAGTTGTGATCTTCCCTCCAAATTCAATATTCCCCCGCCTTCGAAAGCAGCAATTTATGACCCGCTGGGTTATATTCTGATGGTCAAAATAAACAAGCCCGACTCGAAGATATCTGAATGAATCAGTGCTTATTTCATCCAGATAGATCGTTCAGGGACGACAATCCATTCAGGAGCGCACACAATGTTCAAAAATGCTTTCTCTAATCTGCAAAAGGTTGGTAAGGCGCTGATGCTGCCAGTATCAGTCTTGCCAGTCGCAGGTATTCTGCTGGGGGTGGGTGCTGCCCATTTCAGCTGGATGCCGGAAATTGTCTCCCAATTGATGGAGCAAGCCGGTGGTTCCGTATTTGGCCAGATGGCCCTGCTGTTCGCAGTGGGTGTTGCTCTGGGCTTTACCAATAACGACGGTGTATCCGGTCTGTCAGCCATCGTTGGCTACGGCATCATGGTCGCAACCCTGAAGGTCATGGCACCTGTGATGGGTGTTGAAACCATCGAAACCGGCGTGCTGGGGGGTATCCTGGCCGGTGGTATCGCTGCCTGGGCGTTCAACCGCTTCTACAAGATCCAGCTGCCAGAGTACCTGGGCTTTTTCGCGGGCAAACGTGCCGTACCCATCATCACCGGTTTCCTTTCCATCGGTCTGGGTGTGATCCTGTCCGTGATTTGGCCGCCAGTGGGTGGCGCCATCGGTGCCTTCTCTGACTGGGCTGCCAACCAGAACCCGGTACTGGCCTTCGGTATCTACGGCGTGGTTGAGCGCTCCCTGATCCCGTTCGGTCTGCACCACATCTGGAACGTACCGTTCTTCTATCAGGCTGGTACCTGCGTCAACGGTGCCGGTGAAACTGTTCACGGTATCATGACCTGCTTCCTGACTGCTGATGACGCGTCCCGCGCTGCCGGTAACGGCTTCGGTCAGCTGGCTGGTGGTTACCTGTTCAAAATGTTCGGTCTGCCTGCTGCTGCGTTCGCCATCGCTCACGCTGCCAAGCCGGAAAACCGCGCCAAGATCGTTGGTATCATGGCCTCTGCAGCCCTGACCTCTTTCCTGACCGGTATCACCGAGCCGATTGAATTCTCCTTCCTGTTCATCGCTCCGGTTCTGTACGCAATCCACGCTGTACTGGCTGGTCTGGCTTATGTGCTGACCAACTCTCTGGGTATCGTACACGGTCACACCTTCTCCAACGGCTTCATCGACTTCGTGGTGCAATCACCGCGTGCCGACAACATGCTGTTGCTGGTAGGTCTGGGTCTGGTTTACGCGGCCATTTACTACGTGGTATTCAGCTTCGTTATCCGTGCCATGAACCTGAAAACCCCGGGTCGTGAAGACGAGACTGCTGAAGAGGCCGTTGGCCAAGGCAAAGACGAGATGTCTGCTGCTCTGGTTGCCGCCTTCGGTGGTAAAGAGAACATCGCTTCTCTGGATGCCTGCATCACCCGTCTGCGTGTTGGCGTGAAAGATGTTGCCAAAGTTGACCAGGCGGGTCTGAAGAAACTGGGTGCTGCCGGTGTGGTCGTAGCTGGTTCCGGCGTTCAAGCCATCTTCGGTACCAAGTCTGACAACCTGAAAACCGACATGGACATCTGGATGAAGAGCAACTAATCCTGTTGCCTGAATATCAGCGTGTTTGAAGAGGGAGGCGAAAGCCTCCCTCTTGCTATTTGTGGTTATGGAGCGTGCGAGTCGCTGTAGATCGATCTCGGCAGGAGTCTCTTTGCCCAAGGGGCGATATGTAACGGGTTGCCCAATGGTGGCCCAACAGCACAAGGTGGTGTGCTCCGCTCACCTTATCGCACGGCATTGCCAGATAACCCCATAGCCCCATAAAGCCAGCCAATAAAAAGAGCGCC
>NZ_QAJD01000140.1:8889-10748 GCF_003061465.1 Aeromonas sp. HMWF017 | reverse complement strand
TTATTCTGGCCAAGACCATCAAGGGTTACGGCATGGGTGAAGCGGCCGAAGGCAAGAACATCGCTCACCAGGTCAAGAAGATGGAGCTGGACTCCGTGCGTCACCTGCGTGACCGCTTCAACCTGCCGGTGGCCGACGAGCAGCTGGCCGATCTGCCGTACCTGAAGATCGAAGCCGGTTCTGCCGAGCACAAATACCTGCACGACCGTCGCACCGCCCTGAAAGGCTATGTGCCGACCCGTCTGCGCGAAAGCACCACCAAGCTGGAAATCCCGGCACTGGATGCCTTCGGTCCGCTGCTGGGTGAGCAGGCGCGCGAAATCTCCACCACCATGGCGTTCGTGCGTTCCCTGAACGTGATGCTGAAAGACAAGTCCATCGGCAAGCGCATCGTTCCGATCCTGGCTGACGAAGCCCGTACCTTCGGTATGGAAGGTCTGTTCCGCCAGATCGGTATCTATAGCCCGCACGGTCAGCAGTACACCCCGCAAGACCGCGACATCGTCTCCTACTACAAGGAAGACAAGCAGGGTCAGGTTCTGCAAGACGGTATCAACGAGCTGGGCGCCATGTCCTCCTGGCTGGCTGCTGCGACCTCTTACAGCACCAACGATTGCCCGATGATCCCGTTCTACATCTACTACTCCATGTTCGGTTTCCAGCGGATCGGCGACATGGCGTGGGCAGCCGGTGACCAGCAAGCCCGTGGCTTCCTGCTGGGTGCGACCTCCGGTCGTACTACCCTGAACGGCGAAGGTCTGCAGCACGAAGATGGTCACAGCCACATCCTGGCGAACACCATCCCGAACTGCATCTCCTACGACCCGTCCTACGCCTATGAAGTGGCGGTGATCGTACAGGATGGTCTGCGCCGCATGTACGGTGAGAACCCGGAGAACGTGTTCTACTACATCACCACCCTGAACGAGAACTATGCCATGCCGGCCATGCCGGAAGGCGCCGAGGAAGGCATCCGCAAGGGTATCTACAAGCTGGAATCCGTCGCCGGTGCCAAGGCGAAAGTTCAGCTGCTGGGTTGTGGTTCCATCCTGGGTCACGTGCGCAAGGCTGCCCAGATCCTGGCCAGCGAGTACGGCATCGGTTCCGATGTGTTCAGCGTCACCTCCTTCAACGAGCTGGCTCGTGACGGTCAGGACGCGGATCGCTGGAACATGCTGCACCCGACCTCTGAAGCGCGTGTTCCCTACATCGCTCAGGTACTGGGTTCCGAAGCCACCATCGCTGCGACCGACTACATGAAGTCCTTCGCCGATCAGGTTCGCGCCTTCGTTCCGACCGAGAACTACCGCGTGCTGGGTACCGACGGTTACGGCCGTTCCGACAGCCGTGCCAACCTGCGTCGTCACTTCGAAGTGAACGAGTTCTACGTGGTGGTTGCTGCTCTGACCGAACTGGCCAAGCGCGGCGAGGTAGACAAGCAGGTTGTGGCCGACGCCATCGCCAAGTACGGCATCGATGCCGACAAGGTCAACCCGCTGTACGCGTAAGTGGATCAAGGGTCGCGCCGTATGACGGCGCGACCCTGCCAGGGTTTAAAACGGTTAACGCGAGATGTGCGTGGCGGCATCAGCCAGTCACGCGGATCGACGCAAGAGGATAAAGCACAATGTCCAAACAGGTTATGGTGCCGGATATCGGCGCCGATGAAGTTGAAGTCACCGAGATCATGGTGGCCGTGGGTGACAAGGTCGAGCTGGACCAGTCCATCATCGCGGTAGAAGGCGACAAGGCCTCCATGGAAGTACCGGCCCCGTCCGCCGGTATCGTCAAAGAGATCCTGATCAAGGTAGGCGACAAGGTTGCCACCGGTTCCCAGATCATGATCTTCGAAGCCGAAG
>NZ_QAJD01000140.1:0-8879 GCF_003061465.1 Aeromonas sp. HMWF017 | reverse complement strand
AGATCATGATCTTCGAAGCCGAAGGCGCTGCCGCCCCTGCTGAAGTGGCTGCACCGGTTGCTGCTGCTCCGGCTGCCGCACCTGCCGCTGCCGTGCGCAAAGATGTGCACGTACCGGACATCGGTGACGACGAAGTGGACGTGACTGAAATCATGGTTGCCGTGGGCGACATGGTTGAAGCCGACCAGTCCATCATCGCCGTGGAAGGTGACAAGGCCTCCATGGAAGTACCGGCTCCGTTCGCAGGCCGCGTAGTCGAGATCAAGGTTGCCGCTGGCGCCAAGGTCTCTACCGGCTCTCTGGTTATGGTTTTTGAAGTGGCTGGCGCTGCGCCTGCTGCCGTTGCTGCACCGGCTCAAGCTGCCGCGCCCGTGGCTGCAGCCCCGGTTGCCGCTGCGGCCAAAGAGGTCAACGTACCGGATATCGGTGGCGACGAAGTGGAAGTCACCGAGATCATGGTTGCGGTGGGTGACAAGGTTGAAGCCGACCAGTCCCTGATCGCCGTGGAAGGTGACAAGGCCTCCATGGAAGTGCCTGCGCCGTTCGCCGGTGTGGTCAAAGAGATCAAGGTGAAGGCGGGTGACAAGGTCTCCACCGGTTCCCTGATCATGGTATTCGAAGTGGCTGGCGCTGCCCCTGCTGCCGCGCCGGTTGCTCAAGCTACCGCTCCGGTCGCTGCAGCCCCTGTTGCCGCTGCTCCGGCTCCGGTTGCCCAGGCTGCTGCCGCTGCGACCGATTTCGTTGCCAACGACGCTTACGTGCACGCCTCTCCGGCGGTACGCCGTCTGGCGCGCGAGTTTGGCGTCAACCTGGCCAAGGTGAAAGCCTCCGGTCGCAAGGGCCGCATCGTCAAAGAAGACGTACAAGCCTACGTGAAGGATGCCATCAAGCGTGCCGAGTCCGCTCCTGCCTCTGCCGGCGTAGCCGGTGGCAACGGTCTGGGCGTACTGCCGTGGCCGAAGGTAGACTTCAGCAAGTTTGGTGATGTGGAAGAGGTCGAGCTGACCCGCATCCAGAAGATCTCCGGTCCGAACCTGCACCGCAACTGGGTCATGATTCCTCATGTCACCCAGTTCGACGAAGCCGATACCACCGAGCTGGAAGCGTTCCGCAAAGAGCAGAACGCGATGCTCGAGAAGCAGAAGGCCGACGTGAAGATCACCCCGCTGGTGTTCATCCTGAAAGCCGCCGCCAAGGCGCTGGAAGCTCACCCGCGCTTCTGCAGCTCCCTGTCCGAAGATGGCAGCAAGCTGATCATGAAGAAGTACATCCACATCGGTGTGGCGGTAGATACCCCCAACGGTCTGGTTGTGCCCGTGGTGCGCGATGTTAACAAGAAGGGCATCATGGAGCTGTCTCGCGATCTGGCCGAGATCTCCAAGAAGGCCCGTGCTGGCAAGCTGACCGCTGCCGACATGCAGGGCGGTTGCTTCACTATCTCCAGCCTGGGTGGCATCGGCGGTACCAGCTTTACCCCGATCGTCAACGCGCCGGAAGTGGCCATCCTTGGTGTTTCCAAGTCCGAGATGAAGCCGAAGTGGAACGGTAAAGAGTTCGCGCCGCGCCTGATGCTGCCGCTGGCTCTGAGCTACGACCACCGCGTGATCGATGGTGCCGATGGGGCTCGCTTCATCACCACCATGAACGGCGTGCTGTCCGACATTCGTCGACTGGTCCTGTAAGTGAGAGGGCGGGCCCAGAGCCTGCCCTTTTTACTTCTCATTTCATTAACATGATCGTAAACTTGCCCCGTTTTTTTCACGGCTGCAGCCACCCGTTTCGGTATAAGACTGCGCTGTCCGGGGATATAAGAACGACAAAGAGGTCATGATGAGTAAAGAAATCAAAACCCAGGTCGTAGTACTGGGTGCTGGCCCTGCCGGTTATTCCGCTGCTTTCCGTGCAGCCGATCTGGGTCTGGATACTATTATCGTCGAGCGTTACTCCACCCTGGGTGGCGTCTGCCTGAACGTGGGCTGCATCCCCTCCAAGGCGCTGCTGCACGTTGCCAAAGTGATTGAAGAAGCCAAGGCGCTGGCCGAGCACGGCATCGTCTTCGGTGCACCGCAGACCGACATCGACAAGATCCGTCTGTGGAAAGAGAAGGTTATCAACCAGCTGACCGGCGGTCTGGCTGGCATGGCCAAGATGCGTAAAGTTCAGGTTGTTAACGGCTTCGGTAAATTTACCGGCCCGAACACCCTGGAAGTGGAAGGTGCCGACGGCAAGACTACCGTGACCTTCGACAACGCCATCATCGCGGCCGGTTCCCGTCCGGTGAAGCTGCCGTTCATCCCCCACGATGACCCGCGCGTATGGGACTCTACCGATGCGCTGGAGCTGAAAACCGTTCCCGGCAAACTGCTGGTTATCGGTGGCGGCATCATCGGTCTGGAGATGGGTACCGTTTACTCCTCTCTGGGTTCCGAGATCGACGTGGTGGAATTTGCCGACCAGCTAGTTCCGGCTGCCGACAAAGATATCGTCAAGATCTACACCAAGCGCGTCGCCAAAAAATTCAACATCATGCTGGAGACCAAGGTCACCGCAGTTGAAGCGCGCGAAGACGGCCTGTACGTCTCCTACGAAGGCAAGCACGCCCCGGCCGAGCCGGTTCGTTACGACAACGTGCTGGTTGCCGTAGGTCGTGTGCCGAACGGCAAGATGCTGGATGCCGAGAAGGCAGGCGTTGCCGTGACCGAGCGCGGTTTCATCGAGGTGGACAAGCAGCTGCGTACCAACGTGGCGCACATCCACGCCATCGGTGACATCGTGGGTCAGCCGATGCTGGCGCACAAAGGTGTGCACGAAGGTCACGTTGCCGCCGAAGTGATCGCCGGCAAGAAGCACTACTTCGACCCGAAAGTGATCCCGTCGATCGCCTACACCGAGCCAGAGATGGCATGGGTTGGTCTGACCGAGAAGGAAGCCAAGCAACAGGGCCTGAACTTCGAAGTCGCTACCTTCCCGTGGGCTGCTTCCGGTCGCGCCATCGCGTCCGACTGTTCCGACGGTATGACCAAGCTGATCTTCGACAAGGAGAGCGGCCGCGTCATCGGTGGTGCCATCGTGGGTACCAACGGTGGTGAACTGCTGGGTGAAATCGGTCTGGCCATCGAGATGGGTGCTGACGCCGAAGATATCGCGCTGACCATCCACGCTCATCCGACTCTGCACGAGTCCGTGGGTCTGGCTGCCGAAGTGTTCGAAGGCTCCATCACCGACCTGCCGAACGCCAAGGCCAAGAAGAAAAAGTAATTTTCTTCCCCGCTTGTCTAAAAAGCCGCTCGAATGAGCGGCTTTTTGTTTTCTCCTTGCTGCCCCGACTTCGACAAAGCCCAATATGCTAAAGATAGGTTTTGGCACTGACGAGAGAGGCACGATGCTAGAAGCACCCATTCCACCCGATGAGGCATTGCGGTTGGAGACCCTGCGGCGGCTCTCTTTGCTGGATTCCGAGGCCGAGGAGCGGTTTGATCGGCTGACCCGCATGGCCCGACGGGTGTTCAATGTCCCCATCGCGCTGGTGAGTCTGGTGGATGAAGATCGCCAGTGGTTCAAATCCTGTATCGGTCTGGAGGTCCGTGAGACTGCCCGGGACATTTCGTTCTGTGGCCACGCCATCATGGGCAATGAGACCTTCATCGTGCCGGATGCTTCGCAGGATCCCCGCTTTGCCGACAATCCGCTGGTGGTGGGGGGGCCCGGCATCCGCTTCTATGCCGGACAGCCACTGCGGATCGCCAACGGTTGCAAACTGGGGACGCTCTGCATCATCGATACGGTGCCACGGGAATTGAGTGAGGAGGATGTGGGGCTGCTCAAGGATCTGGCGGCGATGGTGGTGCGGGAGCTCGAAGCGGTGCAGCTGGCCACCATTGATGAGTTGACCTTGATCTCCAATCGGCGCGGGTTCGTGATGCTGGCGGAGAAGAGCCTCTCGCTGGCCAGTCGCTTGCAGATGCCACTGGCGCTGCTCTATCTGGATCTCAATGGCTTCAAGGGGATCAATGATCGGTGGGGGCATGCAGAAGGGGATCGGGCCCTGATCGCCTTTGCCACTCTGCTCAAGCAGGCTTTTCGGGGCGCAGACGTGTTTGCCCGCATGGGCGGCGATGAGTTCGCCGTCCTGCTGCCCAATGTGGTAGAGGCGCAGGCACAACTGGCCTATGAGCGTTTCAATGCCATGTTGGCCGAGCACAATCAGCACAGTGGTTGCGGTTATGCGCTGACCTGCAGCACCGGGATTGTCTGCTACGACGGGCGCGGTTGTGTGTCTCTGGCCGAGCTGCTCACCCGCGCAGATGAGCTGATGTATCAGCGCAAACGGGATGGCAAGGGCTGACTGCTATGCCGGATTAGCCGCCACCAAAACAACAGAGAGCGCCACGGCGCTCTCTGTTGTTGATGACTCAGGTCAAGGTCGGGGTTAGAGCCGGAAGTTGCCAACCAGCTTGTCCAGCTGACCGGAGAGCTGCTGCAGGCTGCGGCTCGATTCGGTCAGCTGGTGGGCGATATCGGCGGTCTCCATGGTGAGCTGGTTGATATCTTCTACGTTGCGGTTGAGCTCGCCGACCACGCTGGACTGCTCCTCGGTGGCGGTGGCGACCTGAATATTCATGTCGTTGATCTGGGTGATGTGGGCGGTGATCTGGCCGAGGGCGGCGTTGGCCTCATCGGCCTGGCTCACCACCTCCAGACTCTGGTTACGCCCCTGCGCCATGGCGCTGACAGCGCGGGCACTCTGCTCCTGCAAGCGGTTGATCATCCCCTGGATCTCGGCGGTCGAGGCGGCGGAGCGGTTGGCCAGATTGCGCACTTCATCTGCCACCACGGCGAAACCGCGACCCTGTTCACCGGCGCGAGCGGCCTCGATGGCGGCGTTCAGTGCCAGCAGGTTGGTCTGCTCCGAGATGCTGCGGATGGTTTCGAGGATGCTGCCGATGGAGTCGGTCTGGCTCGCCAGCGACTCGATAACCCCTGCCACCTGCTCAATCTCGCCAGAGAGGTCGACGATGCCGTGTCGCGCCTGAGCTACCACTACTGCCCCTGCATCGGCCTGATCGTTGGCCTGTCTGGCTACTTCGGCTGCCAGAGAGGCGTTACCGGCGATCTCGCTCACCGTGGCCCCCATTTCGTGGATGGCGGTGGCCACCTGCACGGTGCGGTCACGCTGGGCAGTACAGTTGTGCTGGGTCAGCTGCGCCTTGTTGGCCACCTCGTTGGCGGTGGCCGCGAGCTGGCGGGAGTTCTCTGCCACCTGCTCGATGGATCCGTGGATCTTGGCGACGAAGTTGTTGAAGCCGGTGGCGACCTGACTCAGTTCGTCACGTCCCTCCACTTTCAGGCGCTGGGTGAGATCACCATCGCCGCTGCCCAGCTCCTTGAACAGGCGGGCCAGCTCGTTGAGCGGGCGGCTGACCGAGCCTGCCAGCAGCATCCCCATCAGCCCCATGGCAAGCGCAATCACCAGCGAGATCATCAGGATCTCGTTGCGGGTCTGATCCAGCTCGGCATAGATCTCGGCTTCTGGCACCTGAGCCACCAGATACCAGTCGAGCAGCGGGATATAGCTGCTGGCCAGTACCATGGGCTCGCCATTGACTTCGGCGTTGATGACGGCAAAGGGACGTTTGGCCAGCAGGCTGCCGGTATCACCGCTGGCAATGTTGCCAAGCGTGTCACGCTCGATGCGGTTGGCCTCGGGGTGCAGCTTCACCTTGCCGCTGCCATCGACCATAAAGACGATGCCGCTCTCTTCCAGCCGGAAGTTGGAGACCATGGTCACCATGGTGTCGAGTGATTTGGCAAAGCCGGCCAGCCCGCGCCCGTTGAGCTGCTGGAAGTTGACGAACAGCTTCACCTCGCCGTTGCTCTCGCGGAAGATGCTGAGGATCATCTCCTTCTGGCTCTTGGTGTAGTCATAGAACCAGGCGTCCTGCGCTGGGGTCAGGTTGCGCAGAAAGCCATCCTGGTTGTAGTAGGCTGCGGTCTGGCGATCGGCGAAGGAGGCGGTCACCAGACCATACTGGTTGGCCACATCCTTGAGCTGGTTGATGAGGATCGGCTCCTGCTCTTTGGGCATGCCCCGATCCACCCAGTCGAGGATGAAGCGGTCGGTGGCCAGTTGGCGGGCGGCCTGGGCGATGCCGTGGAGATCCTGTTCAATCTCCTTGCTGATCCGCTGGGTCAGGTTGGGGAGCTCCTGCTCGAACATCCGGTTTTCGATCAGTTGCTGGGCCGAGCGTTGACTGAAGTAGCCTACCAGCAGGCAGGAGACGACCACGGCCAAGGTGACCGTGGCCAGTATTTTCTGTTTAAGAGTGAGGGTTGCCAGCATAAAGGTGCTCAAAAGGTTGAGATTGACGACGCTCATATTAGCGGCAGCGCGGCGCTACCCATGAGGCTTGCAGCCCTTTATTTGCGGATTACGTTTGCGCTCACAGGGGCGGCGGCGTGCCCCGTCGGCATGCTGCACAGGCGGGATGCGGATTGACGGTTGCGCTAACTGCCGGGCCCCTTATAGTAGAGGCCATCCTTGGTGACTGACCCTCTGAATAATATGGAAAATATGATGCGCAGCTTAGGTGCGGGATGGACCCGTCTGCTTTTGGTTATGCTGGCGGCCTGCCCGCTGCTGGCTGTGGCGGCACAGGGGGAGCGCCCAAAAATTGCGGTGGTGCTCAGCGGCGGCGGTGCCAAGGGTTCTGCCCATATCGGCATCCTCAAGGTGCTGGAGCAGAAACGGATTCCGGTCGACATCATAGTCGGCACCAGCATGGGCTCTTATGTGGCGGGGATGTATGCCATGGGGCTCAGTGCCGAGGAGGTGGAACGCACCACTTTGGCCATCGACTGGAACAAGGGGTATCAGGACAAGGTGGGCCGCGACGAGCTGTCGTTGCGCAAGAAGCAGCAGAACGAGCAGTACCAGCTGCGCACCGACATAGGGGTGAATGGCGACACCACCCAGCTGCCGGACGGTTTCTTCCAGGGCCAATCCATGGCCAGCCTGCTGCGGGGGGCCACCTCCAACCTGCCGGTGCAGGAGAGCTTCGATGATCTCCCCATTCCCTACCGCGCCATGGCGACCGACATGGAGACGGTCACCCCCTTCGTGCTCGATCACGGCAGCCTGGCCAAGGCGATGCAGGCCTCCATGTCCATTCCCGGCGCCCTCAAGCCGGTGGAGTGGGAGGGGCACATCCTGGCGGACGGCGGCAGCGTCAACAACATGCCGGTGGATGTCGCCAAGGCGATGGGGGCCGACGTGGTGATCGCGGTGGATATCGGTGCCAAGCTGCGTACTCGGGAGTCCCTCAAGTCAGGGTTGGCGATGATTGACCAGCTCACCACCTACATGACCCAGGTGGGCACCGACAAGCAGAAGGCGCTGATGGGACCGAAGGATATTCTGATCGCCCCCGAGTTTGGCGATATGGGGATCGCCGACTTTGCCCGGATGCCGGAGGGGATCAAGATCGGTGAGACGGCGGCTGACAAGGTGTCGCTGCAACTCGATAAGCTGTCGCTCACCAAGGCGCAGTACAACGCCTATCGCAACCAGAAGCTGAGCCGTCGTGCCGAGCGTAGCGGTCAGCCCGCCTACTTCATCGACAAGGTGGAGATCATCAACAAGTCGCGCCTCTCCGATGAGACGGTGCGCGCCATGCTGAAAGTGCGGCCTGACAAGGTACAGACCAACGAGAGTCTGGAGGCGGGCATTCGCCGCCTCTATGCCCTTGAGTCGTTCGATCGCATCACCTACGAGGTGGAGGAGCGTGATGGGGAGAACGTGCTGCTGGTGGACGCCAGCGAGAAGAACTGGGGGCCGGGCTACCTCAACTTCCAGTTCGGTTTCACCGATGACTTCGAGAACACCTCCAACTACAACGTCGGCATGTCCTATACCCTCACCAACGTCAACGAGTGGGGGGCGGAGTGGCTGACCGAGGCGTCGCTGGGCACGGCCAAACATATCAAGACCGACTTCTATACCCCGCTCGAACCCTCCCAGACCTTCTATGGTGAGGCGAGTCTGGCCTATGACCAGACCCTGCGCCGCCTGTTTTTCCCCAATCCGGATCCCGAGATGGTTTCGATAAGCTATCTCGACTCCGAATACTCCTTCTTCAGCGGCGATCTGGCGGTGGGCTGGAACCGCCAGCCCTGGAGCCGGTTGTCGATGGGACTGGAGGGACAACTGGGCACGATTGATGTGAAGAACTTCAAGGGGCTGGAGATGGATGCCACGGCGTGGGGCCCCTATGTCCGTTTTGAACACGACAATCTGGATAGCCTCTATTTCCCCTATCAGGGGGTGAAATGGGACATGAAACTGGGCCACTCCCATGTCAGTGTGGATGGACTCGAGTCGGCAGATGGGCGCAGTGAAGGCTGGAATTATCAGCTCTCGATGATCAAGCCCTGGTCATGGGACAGGCACAGCCTCAACCTGATCCTCGAAGGGGGGGGCTCGGGCAGTGAAGAGGTGGTGCCGCTGCATATTCAGGATCTGGGCGGGCTGTTCCGCCTCTCCGGTTTCCAGCGCTACCAGCTGAGCGGTCGCTACAGCCTGTTTGGTGGCCTGCGCTACATCTATCGGGTGGCAGACAATGACTTCGGTGCCCTCAAGATGCCGCTCTATCTGGGTGGATCTCTGGAGCAGGGCGGGGTCTGGAACAAGGGTGAGGATATCAGTCTGGAGAGCTCGTTTACCGCCGGGTCGGTTTATGTCGGGGTGGAGAGCTTCCTCGGCCCTGTGTTCCTCGGCTACGGCATGGCGGAGGGGGGCAATGACGTCTTCTATCTGCAATTGGGCAGTACGTTCGAATAATGCCGAAATGATGCCAATTTGTTAACTCTGATTGAGGGTGTTC
>NZ_QAJD01000139.1:17955-19465 GCF_003061465.1 Aeromonas sp. HMWF017 | reverse complement strand
ATACATGTCAACTTATATAATCAAAAAATAATTTATTTTATATATATTTTTAAAAATTTTATTTGTTACTATTTTCATATTAATTAAGCCTCATGCTGTTCCTGTACGTTATATTATTAGTTTCTACATCTTCATTTATAACCTCTCATGGTAAAGCCGTACTGCTTTTAGCAGTACGACTGATGATAGCTCGACACAGCTCATAAAGCAAGAGCATACAGCTAAAGGCCGTACGCTACGATTCCCCCAACCTCTCCGCCAATCCGGAATAACGCTCGGTCTTTTTCCTCACCGCCTGTGCCAGCAGGGCGCGATCGCCGTAGAGATCGAGCCGGGCCTTGGCGCGGGTGATGCCGGTATAGACCAGCTCGCGGGTCAGCAGCGGGCTGGAGCTATCGGGTAGCACCAGCACGGTATGGGCAAACTCCGAGCCCTGGGATTTATGGATGGTCATGGCGTAGACCGTCTCGTGGGGCGGCAAGCGGCTGGGCAACAGGGCACGCAGGGTACCGTCCGGCTGCTCAAACCAGACCTTTAACCGGCCAGTTTCGTCGGGCAGGCAGAGCCCCATATCGCCGTTATAGAGGCCAACGCCGTGATCGTTGCGCACCACCATCACCGGACGACCGGCATACCAGTCGCCATCGCGGGCAATGAGGCCTGCCCGTGACAGGGCCAGTTCGAGCCGCTCGTTTAGCCCCAGCACGCCGAACGGGCCGTCGCGCAGGGCGCAGAGGATCTGGAAGCTGTTGAATGCCTTGAATACGGCGGCGGGCACTTCCCCCGCGCGGGCCGCCTTCAGATAGCTGCCGTAACCGGCTACCCCCTGGGCAATCAGGGCGTCGTAGGCCTCCCCCGCCCAGGGGTGCAGGCTGATATCGGCAAAGCCCATGCCCCAGACTGCCTCCACCGCCGCGGCATCGCCGCTGTTGCAGGCGCGCGCCAGCTGACCGATGCCCGAATGCTGATCAAAGCGCCAGCTCTTGGCCAGCAAACAGAGGCTGTCGCGCACCGGTGCCCCCGCGGGCGAGCCCTGCAGGCGGTAGCCGGTCTGGCGGGAGAGCCACTCCGCCTGCGCCGGGCTGATGCCCTGTTCGATAAAGCTGCAGATATCGCCGAGCACGGCCCCCGCCTCCACCGAGGCGAGCTGATCCTTGTCGCCGAGCAGGATCAGGCGGGCGTGGCTTGGCAACGCATCGAGCAGGCGCGCCATCATCGGCAGGTCGACCATGGAGGCCTCATCCACCACCAGCAAGTCAAGGTGCAGCGGGTTGCCCGCGTGGTGGCGGAACTGGCTGCGCCCCGGAATGACCCCGAGCAGCCGGTGCAAGGTGCCCGCTTCGGTGGGGATCGCTTCCACCCATTCGGGGGGCAGATCGAGGGCCTGCAGGGCAGAGCCGATACTCTCGGTGAGGCGCGCCGCCGCCTTGCCGGTGGGGGCCACCAGCCGGATCGCCGGGGCCTTGCCCGCTTGCAGGCCGGTCTCCACCAGAATGGCGAGCAGTTTGGC
>NZ_QAJD01000139.1:16471-17945 GCF_003061465.1 Aeromonas sp. HMWF017 | reverse complement strand
AATCCACTTCATTGGGGAACACCAGATCCAGATACTTTTCGATAAAGTGGCGGGCCGAGAAGTCGGGGGCGAGGCGGGCTTTGAGCAGCGCAGCGAACACCAACCCATAGTCGCGGGCAAACAGCCGTGACAGGGCCGGGGCGATCTCCGGCCATTCGGCGCGTTCACTCAAAGCGCGCAGATGGCGGGCCACCCCCTGCTCATGATCGTGGTAACGGGTGAGGTAGAGCCGCCCGTGCCACAGCCGCAGCGGCCAGCGCGGAGCAAGCCCCTCATCCTGCTCGGTGCCAACCAAGGGACTCTCTGCAAACAGGGCGGGCCAGCGGGCAGGATCCGCCATATCCCCCAGCAGATCCCGGCTCTGCTGGGGATCCAGCCCGAACGGGCGCAGGGATCCGGCAGTCAACATTTCAAGCGGCAAACAGACATGGCCGCGCCCCAGCTCGAAGCAGGTGAGCGCAGCCCCCAGCACCAGCTCGGGGCTGCCGCCAAGGTCTGCCACCAGCCGGGCAAATTGCAGATCCAGCTGGCGGATGCGGCCAGCCAGCGCCAGTGTTTTCAACCGTTCAACCATCATTGCGCTGGCTGCGGTGCTGATCATGGTGCCGCTCATGCTTCTACCTCGTTCAATGCTTGGGATCCCGCTGCTGGCAGCTCACTGCCTTCGCGAAACAACTTATCCAGCCCCAGCACCAGTTCACGGCTCGGGCGGGTATGGAAAATGCCCCCCTGCGGCATGCCACGCAGGAACAGATAGAAGACCCCGCCAAAGTGCTGCTCGAAGTCGTAGCCCGGCAGGCGCAGGGTGAGCAGCCGGTGCAGCGCCAGCGAGTAGAGCTGGTATTGCAGGTCGTAGCGGTGCTCGGCCATCGCCCGCTCCAGCGCCGGACGGCTGTAATCGGCCGGGCTCATGCCGAGGTGGTTCGATTTGTAGTCGAGCAGATACCAGCGCCCCTGCCACTCGAACACCAGGTCGATAAAGCCCTTGAGCATCCCCTGCACGGTGGCAAAGCTGAGCGGCTTGTTGCCCCGCGACAACGGGTCGTGCTGCTGGCAGAGGGCCGTCAGCGCCGGTGCCGTCACCCGCCCCATGGGCAGGAAGAACTCCAGCTCCACCTGTTTGCGCTCGGGGGCCAGATCCCGCAGCCGCACCGGTTCGCCAAAGCCGGTATCGAGCGGGGTATCCAGCACCGCTTCGACCTGCTGTTGCAGCACTTGGGCCCAGCTCTCCTCGAAGCCATCCTGCGCCAACAGCGCGGCGATATGCTCCGCCAGCGGCTCGCCAGCGGCACTCTGAAAGTCGATGGTCTCGAACAGGCTGTGCAGCAGGGTGCCGGGGCGCGCCCCTTTCGGGAAGGTGAAGATGGAGGGCTGGGGCGCCTCGTCCGGTTGCTCGGAAGCCAATGCAGCCGCCTCGGTCACCACCTCGTCATCGAAGCCGGGATTGGCCAAGACACCCTTGCTGTGACCGTGA
>NZ_QAJD01000139.1:13033-16461 GCF_003061465.1 Aeromonas sp. HMWF017 | reverse complement strand
GAGTAGGAGCTGATCCACCAGTCCCGCTCAAGGGAGCCGCTAAAGTGGCGCACCTGCGGCTCGCCCAACTGCTCCTCCTCTGGCGGCAGCGGGGCCGGACGGGTGAGCGAGGGCTCACCGACGGCCACTCCGGGCAGCGCCTGCGCCAGCTCGGTCAGCGCGGTCGCCAGCGTCTGTGCATCCCCCTCTTCCCCCTTTTGCAGCAGGTAGCCAATGGCGGTGTGGTGCAGGTCGGTCTTCTCCGACTTGCCAGCCCCCGCCCGTACCGGCGCCAACCCCAGCCAGGTGGCGTAGACCCCCCGGGTCAGTGCCACATAGAGCAGCCGCAAATCTTCCGCAAGGCGCTCCCTGTCCGCTTCGGCGAGCGACGAGTCGGCGCCGGAGAGATCGAGAATGGTGCGATTGCCCGCCTCGTCCGCCTCGTGATAGAGCGGGGTCTCGGCGGTTCTGTGGCTGCAGATAAAGGGCAGGAACACCAGCGGATACTCCAGCCCCTTCGATTTGTGGATGGTGACGATCTGCACCAGCTTGCGCTCGGATTCGAGGCGCAGTACCTGCTCCGCATCCTGCCCGTTGGGGCGGCTCACCGCCTCCCCCAGCCAGCGCAGCAGGGCGTACTCCCCGTCCAGCTCGCTGCTCACCTGTTGCAGCAACTCGCCGAGATGGAGGAAGTTGGTCAGCCGCCGCTCGCCGTAGGGGCTCGCCAAAAGCGAAGAGGCGAGATTGCGCCGGTGCAGCAGGGCCCGCAGCATCGCCAGCACGCCGCGGCGGTGCCAGATCTTGCGGTACTCCATAAACTCCTGCACCGCGCTCTCCCACGCCCGCTCGTCGCTGGCCAGCCCATCGAGCGCCTTGGCATCCAGATCAAACAGGCCGGTGGCCAGCGCCGCCCGCAGGCTGCGCTCTTCGCTCGGGTTCTGACAGGCGTGCAAAATCAGCAGGATCTCCCGCCCCTCCACCTGCTCCAGCACGCTCTCGCGGTTCGACAGATAGACGGAGGCGATGGCGAGGCGCGCCAGCTCCTGCTGCACCAGCTTGCCCTCGGCGCCGGTGCGCACCAGCACGGCGATATCTCCGGCCTTGACCGCCTTGTCACCTATCAGCGCCTTGCCCTCGCGGGCCAACGTCAGCAGGCGGTGGATCTCGGCGGCGGTGGCGCGGGCCATCTTGCTCTGGTAATCCCCCCGGTTGAAGGTGGGCTGGCCGGTCAGCTGCCAACAGTGGAGCACTGGGGCGGTGGCACCATCGAGCAGCAGCGCCTTGCTCTTGCCCTGCGCCTCCACCGGCAGGAAGGGGATATCCGCTTCGTAGATAAAGGGATCCTTGGCCCGCTCGAACAGGCCGTTGACCGCCCCCACCAGCGCACTGCTGGAGCGCCAGTTGCGCCCGAGGGTGTAGTGGGCGCTCACATTTCGCCGCGCCTGAATGTAGGTAAAGATGTCGGCGCCGCGAAAGCCGTAGATGGCCTGCTTGGGGTCACCGATCATCAGCAGCGCCGTGTCTGTGTGGCCACCGTAGAGGCGATGGAAGATGCGGTACTGCTGGGGATCGGTATCCTGAAATTCGTCGATCATCGCCACCCGATAGGTGGCGCGAATGCGCTCGCAGAGCCGCTCACCAAGGCTTGAGCCAAGCGCCCCGTCGAGGTCTTTGAGCAGGTCATCGAACGAGAGCTGATGGGCTTGGCGCTTGCTGGCCTGCATCCGGCTGCGCACCACCTTGGCCGCCCGTTGCAGGATCAGATCGCGAATACCGGGGCGGCTCGCCAGCAGCTGGTCGATCTGGCTGAAAAGCGGCAGGGTCGGCACGGCGCCCCCCTTCTTGAGGTTCTCCTCCAGCACCGTCTGGCCAAAGCGCTCCAGCTCCTTGGGGATGGCGTAGCCACTGCTCTCGTCCTGTGCCCAGTCGCTTATCTTGGCAAGCCACCCTTCGTAGTTCTTGCCGGTGTAGCGGCTGATCTGGCCGTCGGTCTGGCGGCGGATCTCGTCCGTCTGCGCCAGCCATTCGCGCTTCACCGCCGCGATGCGATTCATGGCCGCCTGATGGCGAGCGGCGAGGGTCTCGTCCCCCAGTGCGGGGTGGATCTCCAGCTCGCTGTTGTCGAGCCAGCTGCCCATCTCCCGCAGCAGGGCGGCGGGGCTCGGCCAGAGCGCACGCACGGCGCTGGCGAGGGTTTTATCCACCGGATAGAACTCGGCGCGCCAGTAGTCGCTCACCGCCTGCAGCCTGAGCTGGCTGTCGTCGGTGAGAAATTCGGTTTCAAAGAGGGCGCCCGACTCGAAAGCGTTCTGTTTCAGCATCCGCTGGCAGAAGCCGTGGATCGTAAAGACCGCCGCCTCGTCCATCTGCCGCTCGGCAGCCAGCAGGCGGCGGGCCGCCAATTCGTGATCCTCCACCTCGGCCAGCAATTGGGCCAGCAGGGTGTCACTGCTATGGCCGCGCATAAAGGCGAGGCGCGCCTCGTGGATGCGACCGCGGATCCGCCCGCGCAGCTCGGCGGTGGCCGCTTCGGTAAAGGTCACCACCAGAATTTCGGTCACCGAGAGCGGCCGTTCATGGGCGCTCGGCTGACCGGCATCGGCACCCTCCTCAATGAGCGGGCCGTGGCCCAGCAGCAGACGCAGGTAGAGACCGGCGATGGTGTAGGTCTTGCCGGTACCAGCGGAGGCTTCGATCAGTCGTTCACCATGGAGGGGAAAACGCAATGTATTGAGCGGGTTAGCCATTATTTCAGCTCCTCCAGGGTCTTGAGCAGCGGGGTCAGGTGCTCGCGGGCCAGCGCCTGCAACTGACCAAGCACCTCGTCATCGAGTTCGGGGAAGCAGCGGGCGACGTAAACGTCTTGCCCCTCCCCATTGATCATCCAGCCGCCGTTGAAACGGGTGAGGGCCGCCTTGTCGGCCGCCTCCGGCTTGTCGGGATCCTTCTCGATCGCCTTGAGCCAATCCCAGGCGGTGTTGGGGAAGAACGGCAGCGGCCGCTTCATCCCCTGTGCCCAGCACGCCACCAGCGCCGCCAGCTTGGGCCGCGCCTCGTCGGCAGCGAGCGCAGGCAGTCGCAGACTCTGTTTGGCATCGAACAGCAGGGTGTCGCCGGGGGCGCCGCTCAATGAGAGGCAGAGGTGCTGGATCCAGCCCAGCAGCAGAACCTTGCCGTTGAAGCTGCCGGGTTTGACCACCAGCAAGCGCCCCTTCTGGGTGTCGATCCACCCTTGCAGCTGGCCCTGAGTGAGGGAGATATCGATCTCCACCGCCTGCTTTTCTGACTCATTGGCCGCAACCCATGGCCGCAGCCGATCCGCCAGCTTGCCCATCTCGGCATCCAGATCGTCCAGCAGCAGGCTGCCGAACCACCCTTGTGGCAGCAGGCCGGTGAGCTGCAACCGCTCGCGACGCTCGGTACTTTCACCTTCCGCCAGATGGGCATCG
>NZ_QAJD01000139.1:0-13023 GCF_003061465.1 Aeromonas sp. HMWF017 | reverse complement strand
CCTTGAGGCGGCGGTTGAGGAAATATTTGGTGGGCTGGCGATAGAAGCGCAGCAGCTCCGCCAGCTCCAGCCCCTGCTCCTTGCCCCATTCGGGCGGGAGAGGCAGCTCGCCGCTCTGGAAGTTGGCCGCGCCGCGCACCGGATTGAGGGCGGGCAGCCAGTCGGCGGCATAGGTAAAGAGGCGCGAACCCGCCTCCGGGTAGAAGTAGTTGCGGCTGTAGGGGGTGAGCGGGTGCGCCACCATCAGGTGGTTGAGCAGCCGCTTGCCGGAGGTTTCGTCGTCCAGATCCTCATCCCCCGCCAGCACAAAGCCCTGCCGCACATAGTCGATCAGCTCCGCCAGCAGCACCGACGGCACCTTGTCGCTGTTGTCCTGCGCGCTGAAGCCCTGATAGCTGATATAGAGCCCCTGCTGAGCGCTGAGCAACGCCTCGAGGAAGAGGTAGCGGTCATCATCGCGACGGGAGCGATCCCCACGCCGCGACGCTACCGCCATCAGATCGAACCCCATGGGGGCCAGGGTGCGCGGGTAGACGCCGTCGTTCATGCCGAGCAGGCAGACCTGCTTGAAGGGGATGGATCGCATCGGCATCAGGGTGCAGAAGTTGACCTGACCGGCGAGGAAACGCTGACTGGAGCGTGACTCCCCCAGCACGCTGCCGAGGTAATCCTGCAGCAGGTCGGCGGTAATGGGCTGCTCGAAGCGAGCCTCGCCAAGCCGGGTCTGCCACTCGGCCAGCTGGCTGCGAATAAGCTGAAGCTGACGCTCTTCATCCTCGTCAGTCAGATAGAAGCGCTCCAGCAGCGCCAGCAGACAGGCGTTCCACTCGGCCAGCGGCTGCGCCTGTTGCAGGCGGGGCAGAAACTCGGCCAGCGAATCGACAAACCAGGCGAGCTTGCCAAGTGCCAGCCCCTGCTGACCTTCGATATCGGCATAGGGCAAGATGCCCGCCACCGGCTCGCCATCCCCCATGGCAAAGCCGAGCAGCATGCGGCGCAGGCCGAACAGCCAGCTGTTGCCGGACATGGGCGGCAGATCGAAGCGGACGGGGTAGCCGTCATCCAGCCCCCAGCGGATGCCGGTCTCCTGCACCCAGACCCGCAGCTGGTTGAACTCGTCGTCATCCAGCTCGAAGCGGCGCAGCACGGCGGGCACCTCGAGAATGGCGAGCAGCTCCCCTGCCCCGAAACGGGCGTTGGGCAGCCTGAGCAGGGCGAGGAAGCTTTGCAGCAGCGGGCACTCCTGACTCACCGCCCGATCCGAGACCGCAAACGGGATCTGGCCGCGCGCGCCAAATACCGCCTGAATGTAGGGGCCGTAGCTGTTCACATCCGGCATCATCACCACCACATCTTTCGGGGTGAGGAACGGGTCCTGCTCGAACAGCGCCAGCAGCCGGTCGTGCAACACCTCGAGTTCGCGCATCGGGCCGTGGCAGGCGTGGATCTGCAAGGATCCATCCGCCGGATCGATGGGGCTCTTGTGGTGGCTGCTGTCGAGATCGAACTGACCGGCGCCCCGTTCGGCCAGCTCCAGCACATCCTTCTGGATAGCGCGCAGCAGGCTGACATTGCCTTTGCCATCCACCTCGTCGATATCGACGAAGGCCTCGATTTGCGGCACCTCCAGCTCCATCAGCTGGTGCAGGTAGTCGCGCCCCAGCTTGCCCATGGAGGCGAGCAGCGGGTTGGCGGGGCCCTGCAACGTCTCGATATCGGTGCCGGGTTTGAGCTTGTTTTCGAGGCGCGCCAGCGTCTTGCGATCCAGCAGATCCCCCCAGTAGTAGCGGCAGGGGTTGGTGACGAACAGGTGCACCTCCACCTCCGGCCGACTGCCGAGGGCCAGCAGCGCCTCCACATAGCGCGGCGGTAGCGCCGAGATGCCGAACACAAAGACCCGCTGCGGCAGCTTGCCCGGCAGTTCGGCGGTACGCGCCAGCTCGTGGATAAACTCCTCGTAGAGGTTGGCGCGGTGGTAGCCACTCGGAGAGAGCGCCAACGTGCGTGCCACCAGCTCGCGCCACAGCTCGGGCTGCCAATCCTGACCGCTCACCCCGGCCAGCTCCTGACTCAATCCTTCCCCCTCTTCCCAACGGGCGATCCAGTCCGGCCGGTAGACCAGATACTGGTCAAAGAGATCCGCTACCTTCTGGCAGAGCTGCCACAGCCGCACCTGCTCGGGATCCCTGGCGGGATCCTCCTCATCCCCACCGCCCAGATAGGCGGCGAGCGGGGCAAAGGCGGGGCGATCCAGCAAGGCGGGCAGAATGGTCATCAGCTGCCAGGTCATGGATCCCTTGTTGTAGGGGCTCTGGCGCGGCACATCCGCCAGCACCCGGGTGAACATCTCCCAGATAAAACTGGCGGGCAGCGGAAAGTCGATATTGGCGGCGATGCCGAAGGCTTTGGCCAGCTCCAGCTTGAGCCACTGGGCCATGCCCGGACTCTGCACCAGGATCTGCTCCCGATCGAAGGGGTGAGAGAGAGGGGCCTGCCGGATGCGGCTCACCAGCAGCTCTTTGAGCAGATCCAGCTGATTGGAGTGGTAGAGGGTAAACATGAGCAATTCCCGCCTGTGGATGAGAGGGGGCGAGGGAAAAGGCGAGCCATTTCCGTCACTTCACAAGAGAGGGAATTGTCGGGGATCGGGGGATAAGATGCAAAAGGCACTTGTGGCCAGCGGCAGGCAAGAGACGGAATCATGAAGGGCGCCGCAGATTTGGCTCGCCGCCTCACCGATCCGGAAAACGCAGACAGAAAAAAGCCGGTGCAGTTGCACCGGCCAAAAGGCATTGGAAAACTTGACTCTTCAGGGCATTACCAGTTTTTGCCGAGACGGGCATCCACACTGAATGCACCCGCACCAGCCGCCGCCAGGGCCAGAAAACCACCGGCCACTGAAACGTTCTTCATAAACATCAGCATCTGCATCTGTTCGGCAGGCTGATAGTGGAAAATAAAGGCAGCCATCAGGGTGAAACCGGCCAGCAGCACGGAGAGGCTGCGGGTAAAGAGACCGAGCACGACGGCAAGGCCACCACCCAGCTCAAGCAGGATCACCAGCGGCAACATAAAGCCGGGTACACCCATCGCTTCCATATAGCCCTGAGTACCGGCATAGCCGCCGATCTTGCTCCAGCCCGCCATTACGAACATCAGCGCCAGCAGTACACGACCCGCCAGCAGCGCTACATCTTTCATCTTGTCCATTTCATATTCCTCGTTTGTGTCACATCACCGCTGACTGCTTCAGGGTAGGTCAAATAACAGAGCTTGGCTGGCACTGGTCGCAACCAGCTCCCACCGGTATTCATCACGACTGAGTACCCCGTCGCCGGGTCGGGCAGCCAGACCGTTGGCGGTCAACTCCCCTGAAATCATCTGCAGGTAACCGTGTCGGCCAGCCAGTGCCCATTCGAGCGCCTCGCCCGGGGCCAGTTCCAGCCGCCATACGCGGGCCTGTTGGCGGATCCGCAGCGATCCCGCCTCGCCATCCGGTGACGCCACCAGCGTCATGCCCGGTCTGGACTCGATCTTCTTCTGCTGATATCCGGGTGGCGTGCCGAACTCGTTCGGCTCGATCCAGATCTGCAACAGGGAGAGAGGATCCGTCTGCGAGGGGTTGTACTCGCTGTGGCGGATCCCGCTGCCTGCGCTCATCAGCTGGAAATCCCCTGCCGGGATCTGCTCGGCATGGCCGAGGCTGTCCTTGTGCTCTATGGTGCCTTGCAGCACGCAGGTGAGGATCTCCATGTTGGCGTGAGGGTGGGTGGCGAATCCGCCACCCGGCGCAACCAGATCCTGATTGATCACCCGCAGTACCGAGTGCCCCATCCACTCCGGGTCATAGTAGTGACCGAAGGAGAAACTGTGGCGCGCGTCCAGCCAGCCAAAGTTGGCCTTGCCCCGCGCTTCTGCGGCTCTCAATTGCATCATGGTGTGCTCCTCATCTACCGGGACGGTTGATTAACGTTGTTTGCCGCTACCGATGCCGAACGGAATACGGTATTCACTGCTCTGGTCAGCCAGACTGACAGTCAGGTTGCCCTGGGTACGGCTCGGGATCCGCACCTGCTGGGTGCCTGTCAGGTTGGCGTGGACTGATGCCAGCAGATCGCCAGACTCGTCACGCACTTCCAGCATCGGATTGGCTTTGCCATCCATTGCGGCAGTGGCGTTCCAGTTCACAAACAGCACGCCGGGCATGGCATTGAAGTCAGCCGGTACGGAAGCTTGGGCGAAACCAGTGGTCATCAGGCCTGCAACGGCCAGCATCTTGATTACGTTTTTCATGTTCATTCACTCTCTTGTTTTATATGTCATTGCCAAGGCCTTTTCGGCCAGAATCAATGCATCCATGCAAGAGGTTATTCAAATAGTGTGTTGTTCTTTCACCGACATCAGACAGACCGATTTGGTGTGTCACAGTGCGGAACTACCCGCATATTTGGCCGCTCGACGTTCCTGCCTAAGCGTTGATTGAATATTAAAGTGACATGACCTAACTTGTTAGCGAGATAAACTGGCAAACATATTCAAAAAAATTGAAGGTGAGGAATGGCCAAGGAATCGAACAAGGAGCGGGCGCTGACCCTGGAGGCAATCCGGGTGCTGGATGCCATCGACCGCCGCGGCAGCTTTGCGGCGGCGGCCGACGAGCTGGGCAAGGTACCCTCGGCATTGAGCTACACGGTGCAAAAGCTGGAAGATGAACTGGATGCCATGCTGTTCGACCGCAGCGGCCACCGCACCAAGTTCACCCCGGCGGGGCGCATGCTGCTGGAGCGCGGCCGGGTGCTGCTGGAGGCAGCCGAGCATCTGGTGGGCGAGACCCGGGCGCTGGCCCGCGGCTGGGAAACCGACATCACCATCGCCGTCGATGCGCTGGTCCCGGTGCAGGCCCTCTACCCCTTGGTGGAGAAGCTGGCCGAGCAGACCGATACCCGACTGCGGCTGCGTGCCGAGGTGCTGGCGGGTAGCTGGGAGTGCCTGGAAGATGGCCGTGCCGATCTGCTTATCTCCTCCATCAATCCGGACATCATGATGACCGGCATCAAGCATCAGGTGATCAAGGACGAGGTGATGCTCTACGTCGCCCATCCCGATCATCCGCTGCATCAGGAGCCCGAACCCTTGGCCGACGAAACCCTGCGCCGCTACCGCGCCATCGCGGTGGCCGATACCGCCCTGCGCAAACCGGTACTTACCTACCGCCTGCTGGACAAGCAGCCGCGCCTCACTGTCAGCACCATGACGGAGAAACGGGATGCCCTGCTGGCAGGGATCGGCGTCGGCACCATGCCACAAAGCTGGATTGAGGAGGACATCAAGGCCGGTCGGCTCAAGGTGATCAGCCCCGAGTACCGCCATCAGCTGCAGGTGGTACTGGCCTGGCGCCGCGATACCATGGGCAAGGCCAAAAGCTGGCTGGTGCGGGAGATACCAAAACTGTTTGCGACTGGTGAGAAATGAGATCCAGTTAACAGAAATGTTAATTGCATGCCTCACTTGACGCCCAATATCTTTGCTGATTTCATAGCCGCCTCATTGAACCCATGGAAGCTGTAGAAAATGAAAAAGAGTTTGCTGGTTGCCCTCACTACCCTGCCCCTGTTTGCCAATGCCGGCCTGATGGATTCGCTGACCGACAGCGTCACCAGCAGCGTCAAGGATGCGGCAAGCACTGCCGTATCCGGTGCCATGGACAGTGCATCCAACGAAGCCATCAAAAAGGCTCTGGATATCAAGGAAGGCGGCTCCAACAAGCAGGCAGTCAAAGAGAAGCTGGGCGCTCCTGCCACCACCAAGACTGAATCCGGTCTGGAAGTGTGGACTTATGATCTGGATGCCCTGAAGAAGGCTTCTCCGCTGCTGGCAGAGACAACCACAACCCTGCTGAAAGATACCGATGCCGCCAAGAAAAACGTGGTCATCAAGTTCGAAGGCGAAACCGTCAAGAAAGTAGAGCTGACCGACAAGGCTCAGGGCTAAGTTCGCTCGTCCGGAGGAGTGGGCTGAACACCCGCATCGGTACAGATAGCAAGAGGGGGAGCACCGGGCTCCCCTCTTTTATTGGCAATCACCAGCGTTCAACCAATCTGCTGCTCAACGCAGTAAGCGTAAAAAAGGGTGGTCTCGGCCACCCTTGGGTTGATAACAGCAGGCGCTGTTACTGGTTCGCTTCGGCGAACTGCTTCATCGCTTCGGCGTGCTTGGTCATGCCGGCGGCACGCTCGTTGAGCTTCTTGATGAACTCCGCCTTCTTGGCCGGATCTTCAATACGGTCATAACGTTGCTGCAGGTTGGCCTGGATCTGCTCTGGGGTCATGTTCTGCATGCGGGCCATCTTGTCGTGGCGACCACCGTGGTGTTTGCCACCCATCATGCCGCCGCCGTCCATCGGGCAATCCACCATGGCACCGGGCTGGCCGGTGGGGGCTGCTTCACTGGCTGCATAGGCGCCCAGCGGCAGGCCAAGGATCAGGGTAGCGGTCAGCAGGGTTTTGGTCAGCTTTTTCATGGTCTATCTCCTGTAGGGATGATTCTGGTTCGGCGCTCTTGCCTTGCCCTCAAGTAAACACCCTATCGGTGTCTGAACTTTGCCAGCATCGCCCTTTTTTGTAGCAGAGTGTGGCATCGTGCGGATCTGGCACACTTTGACACAAACCGCCGGGCGGATTTTCGTATACTCGTGCCAACGCCAAGCAGGGGAGGTATTCATGAACCAGGGCAACACCCACATTCTGGTGGTCGACGATCACAGCGAGATCCGCGATCTGTTGAAGCGCTTTCTGGAACAGCACGGCCTGCGAGTCAGCTGTGCCCGGGATGGCAAGGAGATGAAGCGGCTGCTGGAGGAGCGGGAGTTCGACCTGCTGGTGCTGGATCTGATGATGCCGGGTGAAGATGGCCTGACCCTCTGCCGCGAGCTGCGGGTCAAATCGAACCTGCCCATCATCATGCTGACTGCCATGGGAGAAGAGACCGACCGCATCATCGGATTGGAGATGGGGGCCGACGACTATCTGGCAAAGCCTTTCAATCCGCGCGAGCTGCTGGCGCGCATCAAGGCGGTGATGCGCCGCACCCAGGCCGAGACCCAGCCCGCCACCGAGACCCTGACCCGGGATCTGCGCTTCGATCGCTGGCTGCTCGACGTCAATCGCCGGGAGCTGGTCGATGAGGATGGGGTGGGCCTGAGCCTCTCCACCGCCGAGTTCGATCTGCTCAAGGTGTTTCTGGAACGCCCGCAGCGAGTGCTGAGCCGGGATCAACTGCTGGATCTGGCCCGTGGCCGCGAGGCGGTAGCCTTCGATCGCGCCATCGATACCCTGGTGAGCCGCCTGCGCCGCAAGCTGGAGCGGGATCCCAAGAATCCGGAGCTGATCAAGACCATCTGGGGTGGTGGTTATATGTTCTCGGCCGACGTGACGCAGGTTTAAGCAGTGGGCACCTTGCGACGACTGTGGGCACGGATGTGGCCCAAGGGGCTGACCGGCCAGATCATTCTGGTGGCGCTGGCGGGGTTGATCCTGATCCAGCTGCTCAGTATCCAGATCTACCGCACGGATCGGGAGGAGGCGCTCGGCTTCGTCAACAGCCGCAACGCCATGCAGCGGATCATCTCGGTGGTCAGGCTGCTCTCCCTCTCCCCCCCGTCCCTCTATGACGAGATCCTCAAGGCGAGCCGCAGCGAGACCCTGCTGCTGCGCCTCTCCGACGAACCGCTGCAACCGGATAACCGCAGCCCCCGCTTCGAGCAGCTGGTGCGCTCGCGCCTCAACTATCCCCCCGGCCTCACCGTCGAGATCAGCGCCGAGCTGAAAGAGGATACTCAGCGCAGCAAGGCGTGGGAACATCATGCCCGCATGATGCGGGATCGCAAGGGGCCGCCCCCGCCGCGGGATATGCGGCTCTATGGCTCCATCGAACTGCCGCAGGGGGGCTGGTTGCAGTTCAGCTCGCTGGTCGACAAGGAGGCGGGCAGCTGGTCGTGGCAGACCACCTTCAACCTGATGCTGGTCGCCAGTCTGGTGATCGGGCTGATGGTGCTGCTGTTTCGCCGCGCCACCCGCCCGCTCAAGCAGCTGGCAGGCAATGCGGAGCGGCTCGGACGGGGCGAGGATATCGAGCCCTTGAAAGAGGAGGGGCCGACCGAGATCCGCGAATCGATTCAGGCCTTCAACCGGATGCACACCCGGCTCGACCGCTTCGTGCAGGACAGAACCCGGATGCTGGCGGCCATCTCCCACGATCTGCGCACCCCCATCACCAGCCTGCGGCTGCGCACCGAGTTTCTGGCCGATGGCGAGGACAAGGAGCGCATCCAGCAGACCCTGCAACAGATGGAGCAGATGCTGGCGGCCACCCTCAGCTTTGCTCGCGAGGAGGGGCAGCAGGAGGCCACCCGCGAGCTGGATCTGGTCAGCCTGCTGGTCAGCCTGTGCGATGACTACGCCGATACCGGCCAGCCGGTCACCTGTCTGGCGGAGGGCAAAGAGGTCTACGCCTGCCGGGCCAACACCCTGCGCCGGGTGCTGCAGAACCTGATCGGCAACGCCATCAAATATGCCGGCAGCGCCGAAGTGTCGCTGGAGCGGCGCAAGGAGGAGCTGTTGATCCGGGTCTGCGATAACGGGCCGGGGATCGATCCGGCGCGGCTCGAGGATGTGTTCAAACCCTTCGTGCGGCTCGACGAGGCGCGCAACACCGAGTCGGGCAGTGTCGGGCTGGGGCTCTCCATCGCCCGCACTCTGGTCCATCAGCACGGCGGCGAGCTGACCCTGCTCAATCGGCCACAAGGAGGGCTGGAGGCGCGGATCAGCCTGCCGCTGTAAGTAGTCACTCTATCCGCCAGCCTTGTCATGGCGCCATTTGCATCATGCAAACCTCATCATTTGAGCACTTGTTCTTCGATCAGAAAGACGGTGATAATCGGTGACCACGTGACGATATACGGCAACGGATTGGAGCAAGGATGGCCTCTTCCAGGACAGGAGTCATAGTCAGTATCGGGTGGGGGCTCCTGCTGCTCGCCCTTGCTCTGCCTGTCTGGGCCAAAGCCCCGGAAGAGCCGATCATCATTACCAACTCCAAAGCCTGGCAGCCCTTCTCCTATATCAATGAGTCGGGCCAGCCGGATTGCCTGCTGATCGATTTGTGGCGTGAATATGCCCGGGTGACCGGCCAGAAGATCGAGTTCAGGCTGGTCGACTGGCAAGGCTCCCTCGACCTGCTCCATGAGGGGAAGGCGGACGTTCACGCCGGACTGCTCTGGTCACCGGAGCGGGACAAACTGTTCGACTATGGCCGCCCTCTCGCCCAGCTCGACTCCCAGCTCTTCTTCTCGAGCGAATTGCGCGGCACCGATGTACATTACTACCTGCTCCATGAAACGGTCGGAGTGGTAGCCGGTGGCTACGAGGAGTATTACGCCAGACGCTACTTCCCCGGCACCAGACTGCAGACCTTCGACGACAATGACACCCTGCTGGCGGCGGCTTTTCGGGGTGACATAAAAGCCTTTATCGCCGATCTGCAGGTCGCCAACTTCTACATCTATACCTCGGACGATCCCATCCGCTTTATTCCGGTTCGCCACCTCTATACCGACCAGATCCGCTTTGCAGTGAAAAAGGGCGACCTTGCCCTGTTACACCGGCTGGAAGAGGGATTCGCCAAGATCAAAGAGAGCGATCGGGAGAGGATCATCCGCAAGTGGATGCATGTCGAAACCGTCTACCCCATCCATCTCGGTCCCTGGCTACTGTTTGCCGGAGTGTTAATCATGGTGGCCTACATAGTGCAACTGCGCCGCGCTGTTGCCAGCCGCACCACCGAGTTGAGCCGAGCCAACGCCAGACTGGAGAAACAAGCCAGTACCGACCCCCTGACCGGCCTGCTCAACCGACGGGCATTCATGCCCGCCATGGAGCAACGAGTGGCAAGCGGGGCTCCCTGTGCTCTGCTGCTGTTCGATGTGGATCACTTCAAGGAGACCAATGACCGCTTTGGTCATGGCATCGGGGATCTGTTGCTGGAAAAGCTGGCCACGACTGTGACCAACCTGTTGCCCGAAGAGGCTCTGCTGGCTCGCATCGGCGGCGAGGAGTTTTGCCTGCTGCTGCCGCTGGCCACACTGGCAGAGACAGAGCAATGGGCCGAGCGCATCTGCCTGGAGAGCAACCGACAAACCCTGCACACCAGCAGCGGCGAGGTGACCCTCTCCATCAGCACCGGGGCAGTCTGGGTAGCCGCAGAGAGAGAGGCTGATGCCGACCAGCTACTACGGCAGGCTGACGCCCTCATGTATCAGGCCAAGGGACTGGGGCGCAATACCTGGCAAACCGGCCCCTATCAGGCATAGCCCCCTGACGGACGTGCAATAAAAACGGCCGCCATCGGAAGATGGCGGCCGCATAACAGGTTCCCTATCAGAAGTTGTAGGTCACGCCCAGGTTGTAGCGGCGACCATCCAGCACAGTGCCATAGCTGCTGTAATCCACCGTCTTGTCGAACAGGTTGTAGACCCCGGCGGTCAGATCCAGATGCTTGTTGGCCTTGTAGACCAGGCCCATGTCAAAGAAAGTGTAGGAAGGTGTTCCCTCCGCCATCTTGACCCGACTCAGGTACTCGGAGGTCTCGCCACGGAAGTTTACCCGTGACCAGAGGCTGAGATCCTCGGTGGTTTGCCAGTCAACACTGCCGTTGAACATGTGACGGGGCATCTGGTTGAGGGCATGACCCGCCAGTGGACCACTCTTCTGTTCGGACTGGGTAAAGGTGTAGCTGGAGCTGACCGACCAATCCTCGTTGATGGCCCAATCCATCATCCCCTCGACACCGCGCATGTTCGCCTTATCGACGTTGACCCGATCACTGATGAAGTCATAGCTGTGACCATTGAGGGTGCAGGCGGGATCGCTCTTGCTGGTACAGCGACGCACTTCGGAGATCTTGTTCTTGAAGTCGGTGTTGAACAGGGTAACCCCGGCGTTGAAGCCCTGATGACCGTTCCACAGCAGAGCTATCTCTTCACTCACGCTGGTCTCAGGTTTGAGCTCCGGGTTGCCGACCAGCATGCCATCCAGGCTACCACCTCCGGTGACCTGACCCCAGTTGGCCGCCGACATCCGCAAGTCAGGGGAGCGGTAACCGGTTGATACGCCCCCTTTCAGGGTCCAGCTATCATCCAGATGCCAGACGCCGTAGAGGCGCGGGCTCCAGTGAGAGCCGTAATTCTGATCCCGATCCATGCGTGCGCCACCGGTGAGGGCAAAGCTGTCAGTGAGTGACCACTCATCCTCGACAAACATCGCCCAACTCCAGCGGGTCAGCTGCTCGGCAGGGTTGGCCACTTTCAGGGTATTGCCCTGATCGTGCAGATCCTCATAGCGATACTGACCACCGACACTCAGGTAGTGATCACCCAGAATAAATTGGGTATGGGTATCGGCGATGGTGTTGGTTAGCTCCATCTTGCGGCCGGGATTGGTGTTGGTCTCCTGCTGCAGATAGCTGCTGGAAGAGCCGAAATCATACTGGCCATCATGGGTCAGCGCATAGTTGGTGCGCTCGTATCGGTTAAGGCTATCTTTCGCCTTGGCAGCCAGCGAATTGCCGGCCGTGCGATCCCGATCCTGCAGACTGCGACTGGCTTCCAGATCGAAGCGGTTATGGTCATCAGGCTTGAAGCTGAGCACCGCCGTGCCACTGCGAGTCTCCTGCTCGGCAAAACCCTGGATAAATTTGTCTTCACCACGATGGGCGAGCTGACCATTGAAACGCAGCCCCAACACGCCATCGATCAGTGAACCTGCGGTATAGGCATCGGTCTGGAAACTGTTGCCAGCATCCTTGTTCTCCTGGAAGGTAGAATCAGCATGAACCGAGCCCTGCCAGGCCAGACCGGTGGTCTTACGGGTAATGACGTTAATCACGCCCCCCATGGCATCGGAACCATAACGGGATGACATAGGGCCACGGACGACCTCAATGCGCTCAATCGCCTGCAGTGGCGGCAGCCAGCCCTGCTCGATACCCGGACCATCGCTGTTCGGGCGAGTGCCACGGCTATCCACCTTCTTGCCATCAACCAGCATCAGGGTGTATTTCGACCCCATACCGCGAATGCTGATATCACTGCTACTGCCACCGCCGGTCACCACAACACCGGGCACATCCTTCAGGGCATCGGTCACATCGCGATAGGCCCGCTTTTCCAGCTGCTCACGGGTAATCACGGAGATGGAGGCAGCAGAGTCTTCAATCTTCTGCTGGAAGCCGGAAGCGGTGACGACCATCACCTCTTGTTCGGCAGCATAGGCCTGGGTCGCAAGAAGGGAGCAGATCAGCAAGGCAAGCTTGTTCGGTTTCACTGTTGTCATGTTTTAGCCTGAACATTATTAGTAGGAAGGTGACGTATTCCCTTACTTCACTCATTACAACGCCCTGGCATCCGGCCAGACGCAGCATTAGAAAAGGCTCATTTGAAAAGCACTTTATTAATCAGCCCGCATTGTAACGACCCCACTCCGATCATTCAAACAATAATCATTATCATTTATATCGTGTGGCATTCCTGCTGCAAAACAGCTCATTCTTGATAAGAGACTGTTTTAATGGAATAAATCCATAAGCAAAAAAGGGATTAGACAAACAAGTGGAAGCGATGACGTACCGTTGCAAGATGGCCTGATTTAATCCTCAAGCTCTATCAGCTCGCAGCAGAACAATGTGGCCAAGATGGGATGTGCTGCGATACAGAGGTGGAAATAGTAGCAAGAACGCCAATAGGGGAAGGTATTGGCATCGTGGTGGGATGTCGGCAGCTCACCAGCACAAAACCGGTCGTGAGACTGGGCTTTGTGTTCGTTCTGGTGAGCAAATCTGGAGGTACTGGGAAAAAACCATAGCAAAAAGGCCTTCCCATCAGGGAAGGCCTTCAAATTAGTGGCGGAGCGGACGGGACTCGAACCCGCGACCCCCGGCGTGACAGGCCGGTATTCTAACCGACTGAACTAC